>JAUXXN010000688.1 GCA_030684755.1 Hydrogenophaga sp. | reverse complement strand
TTGCCCCAGAGCGAACTGGCCAGGGTGTTGAGCGTGGTGGCGCCCTGCACCTTGAACACGGTGCGGATTTGCAGGTGGTCTTGCAGGTTGGCGCCCACGCCGGGCAGGTCGTGCTGCACCGCGATGCCGTGGCGCTGCAACAGCCCCGCCGGGCCAATGCCCGAGAGCTGCAAAATTTGCGGTGAATTGATGCTGCCTGCACTCAACACCACTTCACGGTCTGCGCGCACACGCACAGTTTGGCCTTCGCGCAGCAGCTCGGCGCCGGTGCAACGCAGCACGCCGTCGGCACCGCGTTCCAGCGTCAGGCGCTGCACCTGGGTTTGTGTCCACACGGTCAGGTTGGGGCGCTGTTGCGCGGGGCGCAAAAAGGCTTTGGACGCGTTCCAGCGCCAGCCCGATTTTTGGTTGACCTCGAAGTAGCCCACGCCCTCGTTGTTACCGGTGTTGAAGTCGGTGCTGGCGGGTATGCCGGCTTGCTGGGCGGCGGTGGCAAAGGCGTCGAGCAAGTCCCAGCGCAGGCGCTGTTTTTCAATGCGCCATTCGCCGGTGCTGCCGTGGTTTTTGTGGCCGTGCAGGGCGGCAAAGGCGGCGGGGGTGGCGGGGTCGTTTTGCAGGTCCAGCCGGTGGTGGTCTTCGTGCGCCATGAAGTCGGGCAGGCAGCGGTCCCAGCGCCAGTCGTCGTCACCGGTGAGTTGCGCCCACTGGTCGTAATCGCGCGACTGGCCGCGCATGTAAATCATGCCGTTGATGCTGGAGCAGCCGCCCAGCGTTTTGCCACGCGGGTAGCGCAGGCGGCGGCCATTGAGGCCGGGGTCGGGCTCGGTTTGGTAGAGCCAGTCGGTGCGCGGGTTGCCAATGCAATACAGGTAGCCCACGGGGATGTGAATCCAGTGGTAATCGTCTTTGCGGCCCGCCTCTACCAGCAGCACGCGGTGGGCTGGGTTGGCGCTGAGCCGGTTGGCCAGCAGGCAACCGGCGGTGCCGGCGCCGATGACGATGAAGTCAAACGTGAAGTCGCTCATGATCGTGGTCGTTGCGGTATGCGGGGATGGACGGGGGTGGATTTGCGGGGATGGCTGGGACTATGGGCTGGGGTCTTCGTCGTCTGGCAGGGCGAAATCGCCGCGCTGAAAGGCCGCCACCACCGCTTCGGCCTCGGCGAAGCGGTGCTCGGGCACCATCACCCGCACGGGGATGGCGCTGGCCAGCAGCGAGTGGGTTTGCACCAAGTTGGCGTCGGCCACCACCGCCGGAACACCACCCGCTTGCAGGCAGCCGCGCAACAAATAGGCTTCGGTGGGGCTGAAGAAGGTGACCAGCGTTTGCCAGTCGCCTTGGGCCGGGTCGTAAGGGCTGTCTCCGTGCATGGGGCTCCAATCGTTATTTGTCTGGCTCATGGCTTTGCACCACAGCGCGCTCAGTGTGAAAGAATTTTTCAGAAAAATCCAATGAAATTGCGCCAGGCTCTCCATAAGTCAACCAAATAATGGCCGCCATGACCCAGACCGAACCCTTGCTCCCCGACCCGCCCAAAGAGACCGCACGCACAGCCGCGCTGCCCAACGTGGAGCCGCAAACCCTGCGCGCTTTTGCCGCCGTGGCGCGCGAAGGCAACGTGTCGCGCGCCGCCCAGCGCCTGCATCTGAGCCAACCGGCGGTGAGCCTGCAGCTGAAAACCCTGAGCGAAGCCACCGGGCTGCAGCTGTTTGCCCGCACGCCCCAAGGCATGGCGCTCACCCGCAACGGCGCCGCCCTGCTGCCGCTGGCCGACAAAGCCCTGGCCGCACTGGCCGACTTTGGCCAAGCCGCCGCTGCGCTGCACACCACGGTGCGCGGCACACTGCGCATCGGCACCATTCTCGACCCTGAATTCACCCGCCTGGGCGCGTTTTTGAAGCAACTGGTGGAAACCAGCCCGCAGGTGGGCACCGAGCTGAGCCAGAGCATGAGCGGCGACGTGTTGGCGCGGCTGGGCCGGCGCGAACTGGACGTGGGTTTTT
>JAUXXN010000687.1 GCA_030684755.1 Hydrogenophaga sp. | reverse complement strand
GGCGGTGTTCGTCGTCTTCGTCTTGCGCGATGAAGAGCTCGGTGTGCTCCAGCACATCGTGCAGCACGCGGTCGAGGTAATGACCGAGCTTCACCGAGTCCTTGATCTGCTTTTTCAGGCCGACCCGAATGTCCTGCAACTCATGGTCCAGCAGGGGCTTGGCTACCTGGCGGCGCAGCGCGGCCAGGCCTTCGTTCATCACGCGGGCCATGGGGCGGGTTTTTTCCAGAAACTGCGCAATCTGTTCGCGCAGCTCGGTTTCGGCCTGCTCCACCTCGGCGCGGCGTTCGCGCGAAAGGCCGTGCGCTTCATCGGCTGTGAGCGCGCTGCCGCTGTCGCCCAGGAGGGTGAACACCAGGTGGCCCTCTTCGCGAAACAGCCGAAAGCGGCGGGCTTCGGCAAATGCTTCCAGTGCCGCAAAGGCGCGGGTCTCTTCGCTCTTGTAGTTGTGTTCAAGGCGATCGCTTTCGGCCTTGAAGTCTTCGCTTTGTAGCCGCAGCGGTACCTCGCGTTGCAGGGTTTTGCACAGTTGCTGCATCAACTGGCGCAGCTGGCGGCCCTGGCCGGGTGGCATGCGCAGCGCGCGCGGGCGCTCGGGTGCGTCAAAGTTGTGCAGGTAACACAGGTCGGGCGGCACTGGCCGACTGGCGGCCACGCTGTGCGCCAGCTCGCGCAGCAGGGTGGAACGGCCACTGCCCACCTCGCCCAGCACAAACAGGTGGTAGTCGGGCTGGTCCATCGCCATACCGAAACGGGCGGCTTTTTCGGCACGCTCTTGACCGATCCAGCGCAACGGCTGCGTCAGCAGTTCGGTGGTGACATGAAAGCCCAGTGTGGCGGGATCGATGGTCAGGCGAAGCTGTTGGGGCTGGAGTGCGGTGGTGGACATGCGAACCTTTTTACCGTTCGGGTGGACTTGTACCGTTGATGTGAATCAAACCAGACATGCAGCAAACTGGGAAGCACCCTTGTTGCTGGCATTCCTTTCATCAATCGAGTCGGGTGGTTTTTCTGTCGGTTTCTCTCACGCCCAGCGGGCTGCTA
>JAUXXN010000686.1 GCA_030684755.1 Hydrogenophaga sp. | reverse complement strand
TGTTCACGCCTGCCATGGCCGAGAAGTGTAATGACCCCAGACCAAACCCCCGCCCCACGTTCACACAATTTTCAACAACGCCCGCTGTCCACCACCGAGGCCCGCGTTTTAGGCACCTTGATGGAAAAGGCACGCACCGTGCCCGACAGCTACCCGCTCACGCTCAACTCCCTCGTCATCGGTTGCAACCAAAAGTCCAGCCGCGACCCGGTGTTGCAACTGACCGACGCGCTGGTGGTGGAGGCGGTAGAAAACCTACGCCAGCTCAATCTGGTGCTGGAAACCAGCGGCGGGCGCGTTGCCCGCTACGAACACAACATCATGCGAGCGGTGGGCGTGCCCTCGCAATCGGCGGTGCTGCTGGGCATGTTGATGCTGCGCGGCCCACAAACGGCGGGCGAATTGCGTCTGAACACCGAGCGCTGGTACAAGTTTTTGGACATCGCCTCGGTCGATGCTTTTTTAGAAGAGCTGCAAGACCGCGCCCCTGAAAAAGGCGGCGCCTTGGTGCTGAAGCTGCCACGCGCACCCGGCACCCGAGAGCAGCGTTGGGCGCACCTGCTGTGCGGCCCGGTCGATATTGCCGCCTTGTCCAACGCTGCCATGCCCGGTGCCACCGAAGACGATGTGATTACCCTGACACGCCGTGTATCCACCCTTGAGGACGCGGTGGCACTGCTCCAAGACCAATTGCAAAACCTGCACAAAGAGCTCGGTTTGTCACAGCCCGGACAGGACTAAAACGAACGCCCGTGCCAAACTGCGGTTTGTTTGCGCAGACCACCGTTCGCCCTGCGCCCCACAAGGAGACAACCTCATGGATTTGGCATTCACGCCCGAAGAGCAGGCGTTTCGCGAAGACATTCGCGCTTGGGTCAAGGACAACCTGCCCGCTGACATTGCCCACAAGGTGCACAACGCGCTGCGCTTGTCGCGGGACGATATGCAGCGTTGGGCCAAGATTTTGGGCAAAAAAGGCTGGCTCGGCCACGGCTGGCCCCAGGCATTTGGCGGCCCGGGCTGGAACGCGGTGCAAAAACACCTGTTTGAAGAAGAATGTGCACTGGCCGGTGCGCCGCGCGTGGTGCCGTTTGGCCCGGTGATGGTGGCCCCGGTCATCATGGCCTTTGGCAACAAGGCCCAGCAAGAGCGCTTTTTGCCCGGCATTGCCAGCGGCGAGGTGTGGTGGAGCCAAGGCTACAGCGAACCGGGTTCGGGCTCTGACCTCGCTTCCGTGAAGTGCCGTGCCGAGCGCCAGGGTGACACGTACATCGTCAACGGCCAAAAAACCTGGACCACGCTGGGCCAGTACGGTGAATGGATTTTTTGCCTCGTTCGCACCTCCACCGAAGGCAAGCCACAGACCGGCATCAGCTTTCTGTTGATCGACATGACATCGCCCGGCGTCAGCGTGCGCCCCATCAGGCTGCTGGACGGCGAGTGCGAGGTCAACGAAGTTTGGTTTGACAACGTGGAAGTGCCCGCAGAAAACCTGATTGGCGAAGAAAACAAAGGCTGGACCTACGCAAAACACCTGCTCAGCCACGAGCGCACCAACATCGCCGACGTGAACCGCGCCAAGCGCGAGCTGGAACGGCTCAAGCGCATCGCCAAAACCGAAGGCATGTGGGACAGCACCGTGGACGGCCTGTCGGCCGGGCGTTTTCGCGACCAGATCGCGCTGCTCGAAGTGGACGTGGTGGCCCTGGAAATGCTGGTGCTGCGCGTGCTCTCGGCGGAAAAATCGGGCAAACAGTCGCTGGACATTGCGGGTTTGCTGAAGATTCGCGGCAGCGAGATTCAGCAGCGCTACGCAGAACTGATGATGCTGGCAGCCGGCCCGTTTGCCCTGCCCTTCATTGAAGAAGCCATGGAAGCAGGCTGGCAAGGCAACTTCCCCGGCGGTGAAGTGGCCAACGCGCCGCTGGCGTCCACCTATTTCAACATGCGCAAAACCACCATTTATGGCGGCAGCAACGAAGTGCAGCGCAACATCGTGGCTCAAACCGTACTCGGCTAAGGATCAGACATGGACTTCGATTTTTCAGACGACCAAGAACAACTGCGCGACGCGGTGCGCAAGTGGGTGGACAAGGGCTACAGCTTTGAGCGTCGACGCAGCATCGTCAACGCCGGTGGTTTTGACCGAGCGGCCTACCAGGAACTGGCCGAACTCGGCTTGACGGGCCTCTACATCAGCGAAGCCGATGGCGGCATGGACATGGGCCCGACCGAAGGCATGGTGGTCATGGAAGCTTTGGGACGTGGCATGGTGCTGGAGCCCCTGGCCCAAACCTTGATGTGCAGCGGCGTGCTGGGCGCTTACGCTGGCGCCGACCAGAAAGCCGCTTGGCTGCCCCGCATGGCATCGGGCGAAGCGCTGGTGGTGCTGGCCCACCAAGAACGCGCAGCGCGTTACCGGCTGGACCTGTGCACAACCCAAGCTACAGAAGCCTCTGGCCATTGGACGCTTAGCGGAACCAAGAGCATGGTGCCGGTCGGCGACCAAGCGGACGCCTTCATCGTGCCGGCCATGATTGGCACGCAGTTGGCACTGTTTCTGGTAGAGCGCACGGCTGCAGGTGTAAACACCCAGGGCTACCGCACGCAAGACGGCAGCCGGGCGGCTGAACTGGTGCTTGAGCATGCCCCGGGGCAACCCATCACCACCGACGGCCTCACCGCCGTGGAACATGCGGTGGACATTGGCATAGCCGCCACCTGCGCCGAAGCCGTGGGCGTGATGGACCAGACCCTGGCAATCACCGTGGACTACATGAACACCCGCAAGCAGTTTGGCGTGGCCATTGCCAGCTTTCAGGCGCTGCGCCACCGCGTGGCCGACATGAAGATGCAGCTGGAACTGGCCCGCTCCATGAGCTACTACGCCAGCCTCAAGCTCAACGCCCCTGCCCCTGAGCGCCGCGCCGCCATGGCCAGGGCCAAGGTGCAACTGGGTCAGTCGATGCGTTTTGTGGGCCAGCAAGCGGTGCAACTGCACGGCGGCATTGGCGTGACCGACGAATACATCGTGAGCCACTACTTCAAGAAACTGACCCAGCTGGAAATGAGCTTTGGTGACACGCTGCACCACTTGGGTGAAGTGTCGGCTCGGATGCAAGACACGGCGGGGGTGTTTGCCTGAGTCTGCGCCTTGGTGCGTCTGTGGTGCCCCGCTTGGCGGGGCATTTTTTTACCTCAAGGTGGCGAAGTTCCTAAACGTGCAAACGCGAAGTCTTGGGCAAATGCGCCATCAAAAACTCCATCTGATCGGCAAGAATGCGGCGGTTGCGCAAAATAAAGTCTTCCCACAGGCTGGGCACATAAGGCGCATACAACAGCGGCATGTGGGCCTGTTCGGGCGTGCGGTTGCCTTTGCGGTGGTTGCACGACTTGCAGGCTGTCACCACATTCATCCAACTGTCACCGCCGCGCTGCCCCAGTGGCACGATGTGCTCCCGAGTCAGCAGTTCTTCGTGAAACCGCTCCCCGCAGTACGCGCACAGGCAGCGGTCTCGCGCGAACAGTTTGCTGTTGGTGATGGACGGGCACAGATCGAACGGGTTGATGCGCGGAACGCCCTGGGTGCCGATGATGGAGTTGATGGTGATACAGGACTGACGACCAGTGAGCGCGTTGTGCCCGCCGCGAAACACAGCCACCTGAGCGCCCATTTCCCAGCGCACTTCGTCCGCAGCGTAATGCAACACGGCTTCTTCTAGGCTGATCCACGACTGTGGCAACCCTTGAGCAGACAGCTTCAAAACCTTCAAGACCCACCTCCACGTTGATAACCAACCGGACAATCTGTCTTCACGGCGTGTTCCCCAGCACAAAGGGGGACACATCTTGTATGTCAATATACCGTGCTTCTGTGACAAAAACTTTGAACCGCGTCCAACACCCTGGCTTGGACGGACATCTCCCATGAAAATCATCCGAGGTCTGTGGAACCTTCAACACGCGCTGAACCAAGAGGCACCTGCCGCAGACAAGGGCTGCGCCCTCACCATTGGCAACTTTGACGGCGTACACCGGGGCCACCAAGCCATGCTGGCCTTGCTCATCAACGAAGCCCGCCACCGCCGTGTGCCCAGCTGCGTGATGACCTTCGAGCCGCACCCGCGCGACTACTTTGCCGCCCTGCACCACAAGCCCGCACTGGCCCCGGCCCGCATCGCCACCCTGCGCGACAAGCTCGAAGAGCTGGCCCGCTGCGGCGTGGACCGCTGCGTGGTGCTGCCGTTCAATGCGCACCTGGCCGCGCAACAGCCGCAAGACTTTATTCAAGACACGCTGGTGCAAGCCCTGGGTGTGCGCTACGTGCTGGTGGGCGACGACTTCTGTTTTGGTGCCCAACGCAAAGGCGACTACGCCATGCTCGACGCAGCGGGCATGCGCCTGGGTTTTGACGTGGCGCGCATGCAAAGCTACGAGGTTCACGGCCTGCGCGTGTCCAGCTCTGCGGTGCGCGAAGCCCTGGGCCATGGCGACATGACCCGGGTGGCGGCCCTGCTGGGGCGGCCCTACAGCATCAGCGGCCATGTGGTGCACGGCCGCAAACTCGGGCGCGAACTCGGTGCCAGCGCCCCCGGTCAAGGCGACGGATTTCGCACCCTGAACCTGCGTTTTTCGCACTGGAAACCCGCCGCCAGCGGCATTTTTGCGGTGCATGTGCATGGACTGACACCCGACGGCACACCGCTGACCGGCGTGGCCAACCTGGGCGTGCGCCCCTCGATCGACCCCAACGATGTGAACGGCGGGCGCGTGCTGCTAGAAACCCACTGCTTCGACTGGCCCGAATCACTGACCCGCAGCCTGCCCGGCGGGGAGGCCTACGGTAAAATCATCCGCGTGGACCTGCTGCACAAACTGCATGACGAATTGAAATACGACAGTCTGGACGCCCTGACCCGGG
Source organism: Hydrogenophaga sp. (assembly GCA_030684755.1). Classification (GTDB taxonomy): domain Bacteria; phylum Pseudomonadota; class Gammaproteobacteria; order Burkholderiales; family Burkholderiaceae_C; genus Hydrogenophaga. The sequence goes on along the minus strand of JAUXXN010000686.1, from coordinate 3,957 downwards.
GTATCGCCCAAGACTGCAACGACGCTCGTGCTTTTTTTGCCAACCTGCCCGCTCAGGCCTATGGGCAAACCCACCGCCAGACCACACGCGACCGAATTTAACGCCCACGCGCACCCGGTCGCTGCCCGTCGACAGGCTCAGGGCGAACGGAAACTTCCCCGCAAGCGTCCCACCCCGTTTGGGCTGAGCCAGTCGTTGTTCCCACCGAGCCGCCCCCATGTCTGAAACGCAAAAAATCGCTTCCAGCAAGCCCGAAGCCAGCGCCTACCGCGCCACGCTGAACATGCCCGACACGCCGTTCCCCATGCGCGGCGACCTGCCCAAGCGCGAACCGGCCTGGGTCGGTCAGTGGAATGAAAGTGGCCTGTACCAGCGCCTGCGCGAATCCCGCCAAGGCGCGCCGCTGTTTGTGCTGCACGACGGTCCGCCTTACGCCAACGGCAAGCTGCACATTGGCCACGCACTGAACAAAGTGCTGAAAGACATGATCGTCAAGTCGAAACAGCTCGCGGGTTTCGACGCCCAATACATCCCCGGCTGGGACTGCCACGGCCTGCCGATTGAAAACGCCATCGAAAAACTGCATGGCCGCAACCTCAGCCGCGACGACATGCAGGCCAAGAGCCGCGCCTTCGCCACCGAGCAGATCGCACAGCAGCGCGAAGACTTCAAGCGCCTGGGCGTGCTGGGCGACTGGGAACGCCCCTACCGGACCATGGACCCGGCCAACGAGGCGGGGCAAATCCGCGCCTTCAAACGCGTCATTGAACGCGGCTTTGTGTACCGGGGCTTGAAGCCGGTGTACTGGTGCTTTGACTGCGGCAGCTCGCTGGCCGAGTTCGAGATCGAATACGCCGACAAAAAAAGCGACACGCTGGATGTGGCCTTTGAGTCCAACGATCCAGCAGCGCTGGCCCAAGCCTTTGGCCTCGCCGCCCTGCCCGAAGGCAAAAGCGCCTTCGCCGTGATCTGGACCACCACCGCCTGGACCATTCCAGCCAACCAAGCGCTCAACGCCCACCCCGAGCTGGACTACGCGCTGGTGGACACACCCCGAGGCGTGCTGCTGCTGGGCACCAATCTGGTTGATAAATGCTTGGAGCGCTACGGACTAGCCGGCAGCGTGCTGGCCACCGCCCGGGGCGAAGCCCTGCGCGGCCAAGTGTTCCGCCACCCGCTGCACGACCTGCCCGATGACATCAACACCGCTGGCAACGAATACAGCTACAAGCGCCTGTCGCCCCTGTACCTGGCCGACTATGTGAGCGACGCCGACGGCACCGGCATTGTGCATTCGGCCCCCGCCTACGGTGTGGACGACTTCAACAGCTGCGTGGCCCACGGCCTGCGCTACGACCAGATCTTGAACCCCGTGCTGGGCAACGGCGTCTATGCCGACGAACTGCCGCTGTTTGGCGGCCAGCACATATGGAAAGCCTGCCCGGTCATCATCGACACGCTGCGCGAACACGGCCGCCTGATGGCCACGCAGGCCATCACCCACAGCTACCCGCACTGCTGGCGCCACAAAACCCCGGTGATCTACCGCGCTGCTGCGCAGAGGTTCGTGCGCATGGACGAGGGCGATGGCGTGTTCACGAAGGACAAGGCGCCCAAAACCCTGCGCCAATTGGCGCTGGACGCCATCGACCACACCCACTTCTACCCCGAGAACGGCAAGGCCCGCCTGCGCGACATGATCGCCAACCGGCCCGACTGGTGCATCTCACGCCAGCGCTCGTGGGGCGTGCCGGTGCCATTCTTCCTGCACAAAGATTCCGGCGAGTTGCACCCCAACACCATGGCCATCTTGGACCAGGCGGCCGACACTGTGGAAAAAGGCGGCATCGAAGCCTGGAGCCGTGTCACCGCCGAAGACATCTTGGGCGCTGACGACGCGCCGCATTACACCAAGAGCACCGACATTCTGGAAGTGTGGTTCGACTCGGGCTCCACCTTTTGGCACGTGCTGCGCGGCAGCCACGCCCAGGCCTACCCCAACGGCGCCTTCCATGCCAACGGCCCCGAGGCCGACCTGTACCTGGAAGGTCACGACCAGCACCGGGGCTGGTTCCACAGCTCGCTGCTGCTGGGCTGCGCCTTGTTTGACCGCGCGCCTTACAAAGGCCTGCTGACCCACGGCTTCGCCACCGACGGCCAGGGCCGCAAGATGAGCAAAAGCCTGGGCAACACGGTAGAACCACAAAGCGTCACCAGCAAACTCGGTGCCGAAATCGTGCGCCTGTGGGTGGCCAGCACCGACTATTCGGGCGACCTGAACATCGACGACAAAATCTTGGCCCGCGTGGTCGATGCCTACCGCCGCATCCGCAACACACTGCGCTTCTTGATGGCCAACACGGTGGACTTCAACCCCGCCACAGACGCCGTGCCGCTGGACCAGATGCTGGAAATTGACCGCTACGCCCTGGCCCGCGCCAGCGAATTGCAGGCCCAAATTCGGGCGCACTTCGACGTGTACGAATTTCACCCCGTGGTGAACAAGTTGCAGGTCTATTGCTCGGAAGACCTCGGCGCGTTTTACCTCGACGTGCTGAAAGACCGCCTCTACACCACCGCGCCCAAAAGCCTGGCCCGGCGCAGCGCCCAAACCGCGCTGCACCACATCACCCACGCCATGCTGCGCTGGATGGCCCCATTCTTGAGCTTCACCGCCGAAGAAGCCTGGCCGCTGGTGGCCGGGGCCGACAACAAGGGCTCGATCTTTTTCGAGACCTTTCTGCCTCTACCCGCCGCCAACGAAGCGCTGTTGGCCAAGTGGTCGCGCATCCGCGCCATCCGCGATGTAGCCAACAAAGAAATCGAAGCCCTGCGAACCGCTGGGCAGGTGGGCGCTTCGCTGCAAGCCACCCTGACCTTGGCGGCAGGCGCCGACGACGCGGCCTTGCTGCGCTCGCTGGGTGACGATTTTAAATTTGTCACCATCACCTCCACAGCCACGGTGTTGGACGGCACCGAATTACAGGTCAGCGTATTGCCCAGCAGCGCCACCAAGTGCGAGCGCTGCTGGCACTACAGCGACGACGTAGGCCAGCACGCCGAACACCCCACGGTGTGTGGCCGCTGCGTAAGCAACTTGGCCGAAGCCGCTGGCACCGGCGCGGGTGAAACCCGCAAGGTGGCATGATGGCGCGCAACAAGATCTCGCTCTGGCCTTGGCTGGGCCTTGCCGCCACCATTTTGTTGCTGGACCAGCTCACCAAGGTCCTGATCGTAGGCTATTACCAGCTGGGCGACAGCACGTATGTCACCAGCTTTTTCAATGTGGTTCGGGTCCACAACACCGGCGCCGCTTTCTCTTTTCTGGCCTCGGCAGGTGGCTGGCAGCGCTGGTTTTTCACCCTCATTGGCATCGCGGCGTCTGTCTTTATTGTGTGGATGCTGCGCTCGCACCCCGGCGAAAAACTGTTCTCGTTTGCGCTCGCTTGCATTTTGGGCGGCGCCATCGGCAACGTGATCGACCGCGTGGTGCACGGCTATGTGGTGGACTTTTTGGACTTCCACTGGTCATTTTTGGCCGGTATCTTCCATGGCGGGCACTTTCCCTCTTTCAATATCGCCGACGCGGGCATCACCATCGGCGCGGTGAGCCTGATAGTGGACGAAATTTTGCGGGTTCGGCGCAGCCGCCGCTGAACGCTGTTGCACCGCCAGCGCCCACCGACCCTGACATTTTTTCTGCAACGATCGCCACAACCACAACCCGGAGACATCCATGCCCGCACTGCTGCCCCACATCGACCCCGACGGCCTGCTTGAGTTTTCGGTGGTCTACACCGACCGCGCGCTCAACCACATGTCCAAGCGCTTTCAGGGCGTTATGACCGACATCTCGGCCATGCTCAAGCGTGTGTACGGCGCGCACTCGGCGGTGCTGGTGCCCGGCAGTGGCACGTTTGGCATGGAGTCGGTGGCACGCCAGTTTGCCCATGGCAA
>JAUXXN010000685.1 GCA_030684755.1 Hydrogenophaga sp. | reverse complement strand
AAGCCCAGAGCGAAGGTGCACTCAAAGGTGTGCTGGCCTACACCACCGACAAAGTGGTAGCCACCGACTTCCGAGGCGAGACCTGCACCAGCGTGTTCGACGCCGACGCCGGTATTGCGCTGGACAGCACCTTCGTGAAGGTCGTGGCCTGGTACGACAACGAGTGGGGCTACTCCAACAAGTGCCTGGAAATGGTCCGCGTGGTTGGTCGCGGTTGAGGAGGGCAGCATGCAATTTCTCCGATTCAGCGACGTGTGTGCCAGCGGTTTTGCACGCGACAAGCGCGTGTTCATCCGTGCCGACCTCAACGTGCCTCAAAACGACGCGGGCGAAATCACCGAAGACACCCGCATCCGCGCCAGCATCCCCGCCATCCAGATGGCGCTGGACGCCGGTGCCGCCGTCATGGTGACCAGCCACCTGGGCCGCCCAGTCGAAGGTGAATTCAAGTCCGAAGACTCGCTGGCCCCCGTGGCCGCGCGCATGGGCGAACTCATGGGCCGCAGCATCCCCGTGGTGGCCAACTGGGTGGATGGCGTGACCGTGGAGCCCGGCCAGCTCGTCATGCTGGAAAACTGCCGCCTGAACGTGGGCGAGAAAAAGAACAAACCCGAACTGGCCGCCAAGCTGGGCAAGCTGTGCGACATCTTTGTGCACGACGCCTTTGGCACGGCACATCGCGCCGAAGGCAGCACCTACGGCATTGCCGAAACCGCCCCAATAGCCTGTGCTGGCCCGCTGCTGGCCGCAGAGATGGACGCCATCGGCAAAGCCCTGGCCGCGCCCAAGCGCCCGCTCATCGCCATCGTGGCGGGCAGCAAAGTCAGCACCAAACTGACCATCTTGCAAGCGCTGGCCAAGAACGTGGACGGCCTGATCGTCGGTGGCGGTATTGCCAACACCTTCATGCTCGCCGCCGGTTTGAAGATCGGCAAAAGCCTGGCCGAACCCGACTTGGTTGGCGAAGCCACCGCCGTGATCGAAGCCATGAAAGCACGCGGCGCTGCGGTGCCGATTCCCACCGACGTGGTGACCGCCAAAACCTTCAGCCCCGACGCCGAAGCCACGGTGAAAGCCGCCACAGACGTGGCCGACGACGACCTGATTTTGGACATTGGCCCAGAAACCGCCGCGCTGCTGGCCGAGCAACTGAAGCAAGCCGGCACCGTTGTGTGGAACGGCCCGGTGGGCGTGTTCGAGTTCGCCGCGTTCGAGAACGGAACCAAAGTCATCGCGCAAGCCATTGCCGAATCGAGCGCCTTCAGCATTGCTGGCGGTGGCGACACGCTGGCGGCCATTGCCAAGTACGGCATTGAGAAAGACGTGGGCTACATCTCCACCGGTGGTGGCGCGTTTCTGGAAGTGCTGGAGGGCAAGACGCTGCCCGCGTTTGAAGTGCTGGCGCGCCGCGCGGCTTGATACCTAGGCGCGCCTGAACCCGCCAACAAATTCCCCCCATTTCATTTTTTCTTTGTTTGATCCACCGACAGGAGACTTTCCATGGCCCTCATTTCCCTTCGCCAACTGCTCGACCACGCGGCAGAACACCATTACGGCCTGCCGGCCTTCAACGTCAACAACATGGAGCAAGTGCAGGCCATCAT
>JAUXXN010000684.1 GCA_030684755.1 Hydrogenophaga sp. | reverse complement strand
TTGATGGTGATGCCGCGTGCCTTTTCTTCGGGTGCCGCGTCAATTTGGTCGTAGGCCTTGGCTGCGCCGCCGAACTTGGCCGCCAGCACGGTGGTGATGGCTGCGGTCAGGGTGGTTTTCCCATGGTCAACGTGACCAATGGTGCCAACGTTGACGTGCGGCTTGGTCCGCTCAAATTTCTCTTTTCCCATTTTTCAGCTCCAAAATCAAAATTGCCGAAACATCAAAAATTTGTGGTGCCCTTGGCGGGAATCGGACCCGCGACCTCTCCCTTACCAAGGGAGTGCTCTACCACTGAGCCACAAGGGCCAAAGCATCCGGAAAACCGGGCACTTCAGAAATTTACCGCATCGCCTTTGACAGCGAACCAACCATCAAAACGATCTGGAGCGGGAGACGGGAATCGGACCCGCGTCATCAGCTTGGAAGGCTGGGGTTCTACCATTGAACTACTCCCGCCCGAAAAAACTTGATCCACATGAACCAAGTTTCTTTGAACTCGACATCCAATCGCCTTCAGATTGCCTCAACTGCTGGTGGAAGGGGCTGGATTCGAACCAGCGTACGCGTTAGCGGGCAGATTTACAGTCTGCTGCCTTTAACCACTCGGCCACCCTTCCCTAGTGCAGCCCAGAATTATGCCATGGTTTTTTGGATTTTCAACAACTTGCTCTTATTTTCATGCATTCACCAGCGGATGGCCTTGATGCTCCGGGCCTGCAGCCACGGGTTGACCTGCCCAAAATGTCCGCAGCCGATGAAGGGCGCAGGGCCTCGGTTAGCCGAGAGCGGTGACGGGTGGTTGGCCGTCCAGACGGCGTGGCGCACGGCGTCGATGAGTACCGCTTTTTTTTGCGCGTGTGCGCCCCACAGCAAAAAAACTTTGGGCAAGCCGCTCTGGCTGCATTGGCGGATGACGGCATCGGTGAGCGCTTCCCAACCCTGCCCAGCATGGCTGGCGGGTTGGCCGTCTTCGACGCTGAGGCAGGTGTTGAGCAGCAACACACCCTGCTCGGCCCAGCGCACCAAAGATCCGTCGGCGGGCATGGGTAAGCCCAAATCGCGTTGTAATTCTTTGAAGATGTTGCGCAGGCTCGGCGGCGGCTTGGTGCCAGGCGCCACCGAGAACGCCAGCCCTTCGGCCTGCCCGGGACCGTGGTACGGGTCTTGACCCAAAATCACCACCCGCACTGTTTCGGGCGCTGTGAGCGCTAAGGCGCGCAAGGCTTTTGGCGGGTAGACGGTGGCGCCTTGGTCACGGCGCTGGCTTAAGAAGGCCTGCAAGCGCAGTCCGTCGGGCGATGCGCGAAAAGCCTTGACGACCGGCACCCAGCCGGGTTGCAAGCCGTCGGTGGCCAAGTCAACGTGCATATCCACATGTGCAGCGGCGCTTGCTGCGGCTTGCTGCGATGCGGCAAACACATTCAGGTCGAGCGTGTTGGGCACTGGCAGACCCGTTCAGGCAAACAACTCGGCCAAGGCCAGACCTGGCTCGGGCGCGCGCATGAAGGCCTCGCCCACCAAAAATGCATGTACACCCGCGCGGTGCATCGTCAGCACATCGAAGCGCGACACAATGCCAGACTCGGTGATCAGCAGCCTGTCGGCGGGCACATCGGGCAGCATGTCCAGCGTCGTTTGCAGCGTCACCTCAAAAGTGCGCAGGTTGCGGTTGTTGATGCCCAGCAGCCGGGTCTTGAGCTTGAGCGCGCGCTGCAGTTCTTCGCGGTCGTGCACCTCTACCAGCACCGCCATGTTCAGGCTCATGGCCAGCGCTTCCAGCTCGGCCATGCGCGCATCGTCCAAGCAGGCAGCTATGAGCAAAATGGCGTCGGCGCCCATGGCTCGGGCTTCGTAAACCTGATAGGGGTCCACCATGAAGTCTTTACGCAGCACTGGCAGGTCGCAACTGGCTCGGGCTTGCTTCAAATAGTCTGAGCTACCCTGAAAGAACTGGCGGTCGGTCAACACCGACAAACACGCGGCGCTGACCACTCCGTTACCCTCGGCATAACTTTGCGCAATATCGGCGGGAATGAAGTCGGCGCGGATCACGCCTTTGCTGGGGCTGGCTTTTTTTATTTCGGCAATCACCGCCGCCTGCCCGGCGGTGATCTTGGCACGCAAAGCGCCCTCAAAGTCGCGCGTGAGCACTCGGCTTTCGGCGTCAAAACGCACCACGTCCAGCGGTTTATTGCGCTGTGCTGCGGCTATTTCTTCGTGCTTCACGGCCACAATTTTTTGCAGGATGTCGCTCATTTTTTTGACTTTGCGTTGGGATTATCGGTGGGTGCTTCGGCGGGTGTTTGACTGGCTGTATCAGCGGGTTGCGGCCGACGCGGCGGCAGCGGGCTCTTCAACACGCGCACAAACACGCGGTGCATCACCCAGCCCGCCACCACGAACACCAGCGACACGCCCATGGCGATCCACGCGCCTTCGTTTTGCAGCCAGATGGGCATGTGGGCCGCGCCGTTCAGGGGCCGACGCTGTCGTTGGCGTGCTGGCTGAATTCGGTCAAATCGGCCAGCTTGCGGGCCGCTGCACCCGACTCGATGGCCCGCTGCGCCCGCGCAATGCCCTGCGCCATGTCGCTGCACACATTGGCCGCGTACAGCGCCACGCCCGCATTGAGCGCCACGATGTCTTTGGCGGCCCGGATGGCGGGTTCGTCTCTGTTGTTCAGCACGTCCAACAACATGGCCTTGGACGCCTCGGGCGTTTCCACGCGCAGCGTGCGGTTGCTGGCCATGGTCAGGCCAAAGTCTTCGGGGTGGATTTCGTATTCGCTGATTTCGCCATTTTTCAGCTCACCCACCAAAGTGGCTGCGCCCAGCGAAACTTCGTCCATGCCATCGCGTCCGTAAACGACGACCGCGTGTTCGGCGCCCAGGCGCTGCAAGGCGCGCACCTGAATGCCGACCAGATCGGGGTGGAACACGCCCATCAAAATGTTCGGTGCCGAGGCTGGGTTGGTCAGTGGGCCGAGAATGTTGAAAATAGTCTTCATCCCCAGCTCGCGCCGAATGGGCGCCACGTTTTTCATGGCCGGGTGGTGGTTGGGCGCAAACATAAAGCCCACGCCCACCTGTTGGATGCAGCGCGCAATCTGATCGGGCGAGAGATGGATATTGACACCCAGACTCTCGAGCACATCGGCGCTGCCGCTCTTGCTAGACACGCTTCGCCCGCCATGTTTGCTGACCTTGGCGCCCGCCGCCGCCGCCACAAACATGGAACAGGTGGAGATGTTGAAAGTGTGCGAGCCGTCACCGCCAGTGCCCACGATGTCCACCAAGTGGGTCTTGTCGGCCACGTGGACCTTGGTGGAGAACTCGCGCATCACCTGGGCCGCTGCGGTGATTTCGCCAATGGTTTCCTTCTTCACGCGCAGACCGGTGATCAGTGCGGCCATCATCACCGGCGACATCTCACCGCTCATGATGAGGCGCATGAGATGCAGCATCTCGTCGTGAAAGATTTCGCGGTGCTCGATGGTGCGCTGCAGGGCTTCTTGCGGTGTGATCTTGTGGCTGTTGGGCATGCTGTCTCCTACGGGGTGGGATTGTTACTCATCGCCAGTCGCAGGCCGAAGCCTACGAACAGTGCGCCAGCGGCGCGGTCCATCCAGTGCATGGCGCGCTGGACGGTGTGTACGCGGCGCGCGGCCCAGGCCGCCAGCCACGCGTAGGCCATGTTGATGGGAATGGCATTGACGTTGAAGATCACGCCCAGGGCAAGAAAAACCCAGGCCTTGTTGTCTTCGTCTGGCGCAATGAACTGTGGCACGAAAGCCAGGAAGAACAGCGCCACCTTGGGATTGAGCACGTTGGTGAGAAAGCCCCGGCGGTAGACGCCCCAAAGGTTCACATCAACGGCGCCACCTTCCAGGTTCAGCGGCGAGGCCTTGGCGAACAACAGGCGCACACCCATCCAAAGCAAGTAGGCCGCGCCGATCCACTTGAGCACGGTGAAAGCCGTTGCGGAGGTAGCCAACAAGGCGCTCAGGCCCACAGCAGCCGCAGCCACATGCACAAAGCAGCCGCTGAAGATGCCAAAGCCAGCCACGACGCCTGCCCGCACGCCGCTTCGCAACGCGTTGGTGACGATGTAGAGCACGTCCGGACCCGGCGTGAGGTTGAGCAGCCAGCCGGCCGCGATGAAGAGCAGGAATTGCGGCAGATCGGGCATGGCGAACCCCGGTTCAGTAGACGGCCGAGCCCGCCGACCGCGACGCCGGCAGGCTCGCGCCTTCAGAGAAAAACGCCTGGGTACAGGCGATGGCGTGGTCGATGCCCGCTGCGTCCACGTCAAGGTGGGTCACGAAACGCAGACCAATGAGCCCGGTGGCCCGCACGCCATGGCGTTCCAGATGGGCCAGCAGATCAGGTCCTCGGCCGTCCGCCACGTCCACGAACACGATGTTGGTTTGCGCCGAGCGAATGCTCAGGCCTTCAATGCTTGAAAGACCCTGTGCCAGACGCTGCGCCAGCGCATGGTCGTCGGCCAGGCGTTCCACGTGATGGTCCAGCGCATGGTGCGCCGCAGCGGCCAGCAAACCCGCCTGCCGCAACCCGCCGCCGACCATCTTGCGCCAGCGGCGTGCCCGCTCGATCAGCGCCCGGGACCCGCACAGCGCCGAACCCACGGGCGCGCCCAGGCCCTTGCTGAAACAGATCGAGACGCTGTCGAACAGATCAACGATGTTCCGCAGGTTCTGGAACGCGTCGCCACCACGGGCCACGGCGGCGTTGAACACGCGGGCGCCGTCCAGATGCGTGGCCAGCCCATGCTGGCGGGTCAAGTCCGTGGCCTGCTGTAGGTAGCTCTGCGGCATGGTGTGGCCGTTCCAGGTGTTCTCCAGGCACAGCAAACGGGTGCGTGCAAAGTGCTGATCGTCGGGCTTGATGGCTGCGGCGATGTCGGCCAGGCTCATCTGCCCTTCGGCATTTTGGGTCAACGGCTGGGGCTGGATGCTGCCCAGCACGGCCGCTCCACCACCCTCGTAGCGGTAGGTGTGGGCGTTCTGGCCCACGATGTACTCGTCGCCGCGCTCGCAGTGGGCCATCATCCCGCAGAGGTTGCTCTGCGTGCCGCTGGCCATGAACAGCGCAGCTTCCTTGCCAGTGAGGGCGGCGATGCGCTCCTGCAGTGCGTTCACCGAAGGGTCGTCACCAAACACGTCGTCGCCCAGCGGGGCCGACATCATCGCTGCGCGCATGGCTGGCGTCGGTTGTGTGACGGTGTCGCTGCGAAGGTCTATATGCATCAGAAAAAATCCCTAAGTTCGAAAAACGCGCAGCGCGTGAGGCGCCTGAGTCCAGGGGGCGACAGGGGGTGTCTCACGCCAGCTCCAGAAAGTTCTTCAACATCGCATGCCCGTGCTCGGTGAGGATGCTTTCGGGGTGGAACTGAACGCCCTCAATGGCCAGGGTTTTGTGCTTCACGCCCATGATCTCGCCATCCGGCGTCCAGGCCGTGACCTGGAGGTAATCGGGGCAGGTTTCGCGCTCAATCGCCAGCGAGTGGTAACGATTCACAGTGAACTGCTGCGGCAGGTTCGCGAACACGCCCTCTTGCGTGGTGGTGATGACGCTGGTTTTGCCGTGCATGAGTTCCTGCGCACGGATGATCTTGCCGCCAAATGCCGCGCCGATGGCTTGGTGGCCCAGGCACACGCCCAAAATGGGCAGCTTGCCCGCGAAATGCTGGATGGCCGCCACCGAAATGCCGGCTTCAGCGGGTGAGCACGGACCGGGGGAAATCACCAGGCGATCCACCTGCCCTGCGTCCACACGGCGCTGGATCTCGTCCACCGTGATCTCGTCGTTGCGCACCACGGTCACTTCAGCACCGAGTTCGCCGAAGTACTGCACGATGTTGTAGGTGAAGGAGTCGTAGTTATCGATCATCAACAGTTGAATCTTCTTGCTCATTCCAGACCCTCCTCGACGAGTTCCGCTGCACGCAAGAGCGCGCGGGCTTTGTGTTCGGTTTCGCGCCATTCCATTTCGGGAATCGAATCGGCCACCACACCGGCAGCGGCCTGCACATAAAGCATCTGGTCCTTGATGATGCCGGTGCGGATGGCGATGGCCACGTCCATGTCGCCCGCATAGCTCAGGTAGCCGCAGGCGCCACCGTACAGGCCGCGTTTGGTGGGCTCCAGTTGGTCGATCAGTTCCATGGCGTGGACCTTAGGCGCGCCGGTCAGCGTGCCAGCCGGGAAGGTGGCTTTGAGCACGTCCATGTTGCTCATGCCCTCCAGCAGCGTGCCCTCGACGTTGCTCACAATGTGCATCACATGGCTGTAACGCTCCACCGCAAAGGCTTCGGTCACCTTGACCGAGCCAATTTGGGCGATGCGGCCAATGTCGTTGCGCGCCAGATCGATCAGCATCACATGCTCGGCGCGCTCCTTCGGGTCGTTCACCAGCTCGAACTCGGTGGCCTTATCTTTCTCGGGCGTGGCGCCGCGTGGGCGGGTGCCCGCCAGCGGGCGGATGATGACTTTTTGGCCCGCGTCCACCTGCTCCTGCCGCACCAAAATCTCGGGTGAAGCGCCCACCACATGGAAGTCGCCGAAGTGGTAGTAATACATGTACGGGCTGGGGTTCAGCGAACGCAGTGCACGGTACAGGCTCAGCGGGGACTCGGTGTAGCGTTTCTTGATGCGTTGACCCACCTGCACCTGCATGAAGTCGCCGCCAGCGATCAGTTCTTTGGCGCGCTCCACGGCGGCGATGTAGTCGGCCTTGGCAAAGTCGCGTTCGGCCGGGTAACCCTGGCTGGGTTTGACTACTGGCGCGCTCACCGAATACTTCAGTGCCTCTTTCAGCTCGCGCACCCGCTTTTTGGCGTTGGCATAGGCCTCGGGCTGCGCCGGGTCGGCGTAAACAATCAAATACAGCTTGCCCGACAGGTTGTCGATAACGGCAAGCTCTTCGCACTGCAACAACAAAATATCGGGGCAACCCAGGGTGTCGGGCGGGCAACTGGCTTCGAGCTTCTTCTCGATGTAGCGCACCGCGTCGTAACCGAAATAACCCGCCAAACCACCGCAGAAACGCGGCAGACCCGGGCGCAGCGCCACCTTGAAGCGCTGCTGATAGGCGGCGATGAAGTCCAGCGGGTTGCCGTGACTCGTTTCCACCACCAAGCCGTCCTGTACAACTTCGGTTTTGGCCGCTGCACCGAAACCGCTGGCGCGCAACAAGGTGCGCGCAGGCAGTCCAATAAAGCTGTAGCGCCCAAAACGCTCGCCGCCGACGACGGATTCCAGCAGGAACGAAAACGCGCCGTCACCCCGCCCATGGGCGAGCTTCAGGTACAGCGAAAGCGGGGTTTCCAGATCCGCAAAGGCCTCGGCCATCAGCGGAATGCGGTTGTAACCCTGGCTGGCCAGGCTTTTGAATTCAAGTTCGGTGATCATGTTCAGTCGCTCCATCGGCTCTTTGCTACATAGCAGCGTGTGAAACCGTTTTTCTGGGGTGCCCGGTCAGGCGCGCTGCCGGGTTCGGGGAGGGGGTGGCGCGGGCTGGGGTCCATGGGGCAGACCGGAACCTACGCACCGCCCGGGGGGGAGGGTGCACGTTTACGCTGGCTTGCGCCAGGGCCAGGCTCCCCGGCCATTGCGGCTCGGCAGATGACCTGAATGGGGTGTGCATATGTTGAACATGGACCGAAAGTGTAGCAAAGCTGTCGCAGGGGTGTCTTTACCCACCCATGCAACACCTACGACATCCGGCAAAACCCTGTTGATTTTGGCACCCAAACTGGCCAAAATGAATTTTTAACGAACGATCGTTCTTTTTTAAATCCCTTTTGAGCTGCCTAGCAGCGGCCACATTCCTATGAAAAACTCCCAAAGATTCTGTGGCCCTTTGCTGGCGCTTTGCCTGGGCTTTTTTCCGGCTGCTGGGGCCGCTTCCACAGTGGATGTGAGTGGGGTTCAGCTGCAAGAAAGCATCACCGCAAACGGCAGTAAGCTAGTTCTCAACGGCGCCGGGGTGCGCTACAAGGCTGTGTTCAAGGTGTACACCGCCGGTCTGTACCTGAGTCAGAAGGCCACCACCACCGAAGCAGTATTGGCCGCGCCAGGTCCCAAGCGCCTGACCATGACCATGCTGCGCGAAATCGATTCCACCGAACTCGGTAAGCTGTTTTCACGCGGCATGCAAGACAATATGGATCGCAGCGAATTTTCGAAATTGATTCCCGGCGTACTGCGCATGAGCCAGGTGTTCTCTGACCACAAGCGGCTGAAGGAAGGCGAAACCTTCATGGTGGACTGGGTGCCAGGCACCGGTACGGTACTCACCATCAAAGGCAAGGTTGAAGGTGAGCCCTTCAAAGAGCCTGAGTTTTATAACGCTCTGATGCGCATCTGGCTGGGCCCCAAGCCCGCCGACTGGCAACTGAAGGAAGCGTTGTTGGGCGGGAAAAAATCCTGAAGAAACCCCACGCTCTGGCGCTGCGCGCCAGAGCTGTCAATTCAGGAGATCGGCCAACGAATCGATCAGCCGGTCGTGCGGCGCCTGTGCAATGGGCTGGCCGTGGTTGTAGCCGTAGGTGACCAACACCACCGGACAACCCGCGGCGCGTGCCGCTAGGGCGTCGTTTTGCGAATCCCCCACCATCACGGTTTGCGACGGCAAGGTGCCCAGGGCTTCGCAAGTTTTCAGCAAAGGCAGCGGATCGGGCTTCTTGCGCTCAAAGCTGTCACCGCCAAACACGTAACTGAAAAAACCGTCCAACCCTTTGGCTTTCAACAAATCTTGGGCAAACGCCAGGGGCTTGTTCGTCAGGCACGCGAGTGGCAAACCGGCCGCTTGCAAAGCGCGCAAACCGGCTTCCACCCCCGGATACACATCGGCAAACTGACCATTGATGCTCAGGTAGTGGTGCTGGTACTGGCGCCAAGCGCGTTCATAGAGCGCGTCCACGCTCATGGCCGGGCAGGCCTCGCCGCAGCCGATCACCTCAGGGCGGCGCAACTGCTCGGCCAGCAGGCTGCGAATCAAATGCTCAGAGCCCTTGCCCACAGTGCGCTCCACCGCAGCCCGGTCCACCCCGGGCAAACCCAGATCGGCCATGGTGCGGTTGAGCGCCACTTCAAAGTCACCCAGGGTGTCCACCAGCGTGCCGTCGAGGTCGATGATGACGGCTCGCATACCGACCAACATCAAACCAGCGCCCGGCGCATGTCATCGATCACGCTTTTGTAGTCGGTCTTGCCAAAAATGGCGCTGCCGGCCACGAAGGTGTCCGCACCAGCATCGGCCACGCGGCGGATGTTGTCGGCCTTGATGCCGCCATCCACCTCCAGGCGGATGTCTTTGCCGCTGGCTTCGATGCGTTTGCGGGCGGCTTCGATCTTGCGCAGTGCCGAGTCGATAAAGCTTTGGCCGCCAAAGCCGGGGTTGACGCTCATGATCAAAATCAGGTCGATGTCGTCGATCAGATAGTCCAGCACGTCCAGCGGCTGCGCCGGGTTGAAGGTCAGGCCCGCTTTGCAGCCACGGGCCTTGATGGCCTGCACGCTGCGGTGGACGTGGGCGGATGCGTCCGGGTGAAAGCTGACCAGATCGGCCCCGGCGTCGATGAAGGCCCCGGCGAGTGCGTCCACCGGCTGGATCATCAAATGCACGTCGATGGGCACTGGCGTGCCGTCGGGCTTTTTGGCGTGCGGCTTGAGGGCTTGGCAGACCATGGGGCCGAAGGTGAGGTTGGGCACGTAGTGGTTGTCCATCACGTCGAAGTGAATCCAGTCGGCGCCCGCAGCGATGACGTTTTTCACCTCTTCACCCAGGCGGGCAAAGTCGGCAGACAAGATGGACGGGGCAATGCGGTAGGTGTGGGGCATGGCTGGCAGGCGTTGAAAGGGAGAAAGCCCGCATTTTCGCAGGCAAGGCAAGGTCTTGCTGCGGCGCGGTAACATGCCGCCCATGCCCAAATACCAGTTCACTTGTGACGTAGAGCCCCAGTACCTCAGCGAGCAATCCTCGCCAGCCAAGGGCTTGTATGTGTTTGCTTACACCATCACGATCACCAACACCGGTGAGGTGGCGGCGCAATTGATTGCGCGCCACTGGATCATTGACGACGCGCGCGGCCACACCGACGAGGTGAAAGGTTTGGGCGTGGTGGGCAACCAGCCGCTGCTGCGCCCAGGTGAGTCGTTTCAGTACACCAGCGGCACTCGCTTGCTCACGCCCAACGGCAGCATGCGCGGCAGTTTTTTCTGTGTGGCCGAAGACGGCGAGCGCTTCGACGCGCCGGTGCCCGAGTTCGCGCTGCATGCTGGCGCCTCGGGTTCGGGCACCGGCGCAGGCCCGGCCCGCGTGTTGCACTGAGCCGCCCGCTCTGCACCGCGCGCCCGCACATGGAACTCTCCAATCTGCTTGAAGCGCTGGACGCCAAGGCGCCGTTGGCGCAACGCCACCTGTGGCTGATTGCCTTGCTGCGCTGGGTGCGCGGCGACGCCAAAGACCCCCAGGCCAGCGTGGCGCGTGTGCGACTGTTGCTGGACGCGGTGCAGGCGCGCCCCGAGTGGCTGGCGCGCTGGCGCGACTGGTGGCAGCAGTTTGCGGGCCAGGTGGACGCCACACCGCTGCTGGCCGACTATGGTTTTGCCCCGCGCACCGCTTTTTTGAGCGAACTGGGCCACCGGCTGCGCCGCAAGGTGTTGCCCGGCACGCCCGAGACCACCGACTTGGCCGAGCTGTTTGGCCTGCTGCTGCCCACGCGCTTCGATGTGCTTTGGCTCAAAGCGCTGGACACGGCCACGCTGAAACGGCTGCACCGCTTGCTGCTGGCGCCCCCTGCGGCGCAGGTCGACGCCAGCGCGCAAGCCCCCGATTTTTGGCACACCGCGCTCATGGACGCCTTGGTTTTCTGTGTCAGCCAGGTGGGTGCTGCCGGCTTTGCGTCAGAAATTCGCATGCGCATGTCGGCCCAAGCGCAGGCTGGGCGGCCGTTTCACGAGCTGCCCCCGTTGCTGGAGCGGCTGCGCCAGGCGGTGCAGCAGCACGGCGCGCGCAGCCCGCAGGCGCTGCAAGCCGCCGCGCAACTGAGCGGGCAGCTGGACGCTTGCCACAAGGCGGCCAACACCGTGTATTCGCACCTGGAGGCGCACGGCGTGTCGGTGGGCATTGTGTTTCGGCTGCACCAGTTGCGCGAACGCATGGTGCGCATACAAGAGCTGCTGGACTGTCTGCAATCCGACCAGCCCGAACGCGCCACCGCCGCGCTGCTGGCCGATCTGGCCGAAGTGGGGCAAGACAACCGCAGCGTCCGCGCCCTGATTGCCAGCAGTTCGCACCTGACCGCCGCCAAAGTGGCCGAACGCAGCGCTGAGAGCGGCGAGCACTACATCACCCGCAATGCCGCCGAATACCGCCAAATGCTGGGCAAGGCCGCCGGTGGCGGGGCGCTGCTGGGGCTGACCACCTGGATCAAGCTGTCGCTGTATGCGTTGGGCTTGTCGGCCTTCTGGGCCGGTTTTGCCGCCGGTTTGAACTACGCTTTTTTCTTCGTGCTGATCCAGTTGCTGCACCTGACCGTGGCCACCAAGCAGCCCGCCGTGACCGCCCCGGCCATGGTGGCCAAGCTCAAACGCATCCGCGAGCCGGGCGCGGTCCACCGTTTTGTGGACGAGGTGGCCAACCTGTTTCGCTCGCAAATCGCCTCCATTGTGGGCAACGTGGGCATGGTGGTGCCGGTGGTGCTGCTGCTCAGCTTGGCGTTGCAGTTCACCAGCGGCGCACCCATGATCGATGCCGACAAAGCACAGCACGTACTGCAAAGCCTGCACCTGCTCGGCCCCACGTTGCTGTTTGCCGCCCTCACCGGCGTGCTGTTGTTTGTCTCCAGCATCGTGGCCGGTTGGGTAGAAAACTGGTTTGTGTTTCACAAGCTGGACTCGGCGGTGCGGCACAACCCGCGCTTCACCCGCGTGCTGGGTGCCGCCCGCGCAGCGCGTTGGGCCAGTTTTTGGCGCAACAACATCTCGGGCTTGGCGGCCAACATATCGCTGGGTTTCATGCTTGGTTTGGTGCCCGCCTTTGCGGTGTTTTTTGGGCTGGGGTTGGATGTGCGCCACGTCACCTTGGCTGCGGGACAAGCGGCGGCGGCAGCAGCGTCTATTGGCTTTGGCGTGCTCTTGGAGCCCGCCTTTTGGTGGGCTGTGGCGGGCATTGCGCTGGTGGGTCCGATCAACCTGGGTGTGAGCTTTTATTTGGCGTTTCGCTTGGCGCTGCGCGCACAAAGCATCAGCGAAGTGAACCGACAGCGCATCCGCGCAGCCATGCGTCGGCGCCTTCGGACCGCGCCGCTGAGCTTCTTGCTGCCCCCACGCCTGCCACCACAGCCCGCGTCCCATGGGTGAATTCGAACTGATTCGGCGCCACTTTCAGCGCCATACCCAACCCCAACCCGCTCAGGTGGTGCTGGGTATTGGCGACGACTGCGCCCTGCTACAACCCGCACCCGGCCACCAGCTCGCCATCTCCAGCGACATGCTGGTGCAAGGCCGCCATTTTTTTGCCGATGTCGACCCCGCCGCGCTCGGCCACAAAGCGCTGGCCGTCAACCTGAGCGACTTGGCCGCCATGGGTGCCCGCCCACTCGGATTCACCCTGGCGCTGGCCCTGCCCCAAGCCGACAACGCCTGGCTCAGCGCCTTTGCCCAAGGCCTGTTTGCCCTGGCCGACACCCACGCCTGCCCGCTGGTGGGCGGCGACACCACACGCGGCCCGCTCAATATCTGTATCACCGTGTTCGGCGAACTGCAACCTGGCCAAGCCCTGCGACGCAGCGCCGCGCAGCCGGGCGACGACCTGTACCTGAGTGGGCGCACCGGCGAAGCGCGGTTGGAGCTGGAACTGCTGCTGGGCACCGACTGGGCACAGCATCACACCCTCCCCGGCGCCCTGCACCGGCTGCGCCCACGGCTGGAACGCCCCACCCCGCGCCTGGCCCTGGGCCAAGCCCTGGCTGGCTTGGCACACGCCGCGCTGGACCTGAGCGACGGCCTCGCGGGCGACCTGGGTCACATCTTGCATGCCAGCGGTGTGGGCGCCACCATCCACCAAGCCCTGCTGCCCGTGGCCCCCGACCTGCAAGCACTGCCTGAGGCGCAGCGGCTGGACTGCCTGCTCCACGGCGGCGATGATTACGAGCTGCTGTTCACAGCCGCCCCGGCCCAACGCGCTGCCGTGGCCGCTGCGGCACAGACCAGCCAAACGCCGGTGCAGCGCATCGGCCACATCAACGCTGCGCCCGGGCTGTGGCTGCTGAATGCGGCTGGAGAACAGGCAACGCTGAGCCCGAGGGGTTTTGACCACTTTGGCTGACCCGCAGGCGCGCCCAGACCCCCGCTCTCTCCCGCTCGCGGGAGAGAGCGCAAGACATGCCCGACCATCCACTGACCATGCTTGAACCCGACCCCACCGCCGCGCCGTCAACCCACGCCACAACAGCCCCTGCCGCGTTGGAGCCCGCCTTGGCGCCTGCCATGTTGAACGCTTTGCCACCTGCTTTCGCGCCTGCCTCGCCACCCGCCGCCCCGCCCATCGTGCGGCCCACTTGGGCGTTCGTGTTGTCCCATCCGGCGCACTTTATTGCGCTGGGCGCGGGTTCGGGTTTGTCGCGTGTTGCGCCGGGCACAGCGGGCACGCTCTGGGCTTGGGCCGCGTTTGTGGTGTTGCAGCCGTTCATGTCGGACCTCGGCTGGGCCACCCTGATTGGTGTGGGCACCTTGGTGGGCTGGTGGGCTTGCACCGTCACCGCGCAACACATGCGCGTGGCCGATTCGGGCCACATCGTGTGGGACGAGGTGGTCGCGTTCTGGCTGGTGCTGTGGCTGGTCACGCCCGCTGGTTTTTGGGGCCAGTTGGCGGCGTTTGCGCTGTTCCGGTTTTTCGACGCGGTGAAATTTGGCCCCATGGCCTGGGCCGACCAAACCTTCAAAGGCTTCGGTCCACGCGGCGGCTTCGGCATTCTGCTGGACGACTTTGCCGCCGCCGGCTGCACGCTGCTGGTGATCGCGCTCTGGACGTATTGAACCTGTGCCATGACCCAATCCATCACCCAACTTGTCGAAAACATCGCCACGGCCCTCAAAGCCCGCCACCAGATGATGGCCACGGCCGAAAGCTGCACTGGCGGGCTCATTGCCGGGGCCTGCACCGACATCAGCGGCTCCAGCGACTGGTTTGAACGCGGTTTTGTCACCTACTCCAACGCCGCCAAAAGCGAGTTGCTGGGCATACCGGCCGCGTTGATCGAGGAACACGGTGCGGTGAGCGAGCCGGTGGCACGCGCCATGGCGGCAGGCGCGGTGGTCAATGCCCATGCGCACTGGTCGGTGGCCGTCACCGGCATTGCCGGCCCCACCGGCGGCAGCGCTGAAAAACCGGTGGGCACGGTGTGGTTCGGCTGGGCCACACCCGCCGGGGTGTTCACCGAACGCCAGCACTTCGGTGGTGACCGCGCCGCCGTGCGCCAAGCCACCGTGGCGCACGCGCTGGCGGGCTTGCTACAGCGGCTGTAAAAACAACGCCTCAACTCGCCAAGATATGCGCCCGCACGCCCCGGCGCGGTGCTGGCCCGACCGGTGGCGCGTAGCCCAGGCGTGCCCACATTTGCACCGTGAACTGCGGCGGCGGCGCGTTCAGCAGGCGGTGGATGGCGGCGTAGGGCTCGGCTTGCTCGGGGTACTCTTGCAGCGCTTGTTGCAGCGGGTGCATGGACAAGCCCTGCGCCGTGGCGGCCAGTTGGGCGCGGGCGTAGGCGCGGCCTGCTTGCAATTGGGTCACGCGGTCGTTGCCTTGGCTCACCATATAAAAGAACGCGGGCGTGGTGGCGAGTTTTTCATTGAAGTCTTTGATTTGCCCGGCCACCGCCGAATCGCCGGGGGCGGGGGCTTGGCTGCGGTCGAACAGGCCGAGCGCGGTGAGGGTGCGCACCATGGGCGTGTTGATGGAAATGCCGTCGCGGTGCTGGGCAATTTCTTGCGGCCCAATGCGCAGCACCTTGAACGACTCCAGCACCGTGCGCGGTGTCTCCATTTCAATACGCCAAGCGTCCATGGCAATGCGGCGGTGTTGTTGCAGCGCATCGGGCTGGGCGCCGCCCACAAAGCCCAGGCGCAGGCCCGGCACGGTGGCGCTTTGCGCAATGGCTTGCAGCGCATCGGCTGCGGGTTCGCGTGCCTCGTAGGCCTCGCGGTTGGTGTGGCGCCGGAAAATTTGCGAAAACAGCGGGTCGGGCCGCACCGTGGCGTCGGGCACCAGGCGCACGCGGGCGGTGGGCCGTTGGTCCAGCGTGGTCGGGCCAAATGCGCCTTCGGGGAACAGTTGCATGTCGGCGCGAAGGCCTTGTTGCCGGGCGGCCAAGTCCAGCAGTTCCAGGAACGTGCCTTGGCTCATCACCATCTGGCGCGACAGCGGGTCGGTTTCGGGCAGCAGCCGCTTCAGGTCCACAAACAGCGTGATCTGGTCGGGCACGGACAGATCGACCAGCCACGATTGCAGGTTGTGCGAATGCGGTGCCAAGATGGCGTGGGCCAGCAGCCAGTGGCGCAGGTCTTGGCCGGGCTCGGGCGGGGTCCAGGCTTGCAGGGCTTCGGGCGGCAAGGCGCTGCTGCAAGCAGCCAAACCGGCGCTGGCCGCCAGCACCACACCACCGCCCGCGAGGCGGATAAATTGTCTTCTTTGCATCTCAAGTCCTTTGTGCAGTTCACCCCCCAAGGGGTTTGAAGGTCATTGTGGGATGGCGCTGCACTGAACACAATGGCATGAAAACAGGTAGCAGGTATTCAAAAATGAATGATCCTCGGTTCAACTGGCGGCTGATTCCGGCTTTTTTAGCGGCGTACGAACACGGCAGCTTGATGGCCGCTGCGCGCCAACTGGGCAGCAGCCAGCCCACCATGGGGCGGCACATTGCCGAGCTGGAGGCGCAACTGGGCACGGTGCTGTTTGAGCGCACAGGGCGCGGTTTGGCGCCCACCGCCGCTGGGCAGCGCTTGGCCGAAGCGGCCCGCGCCATGGAAACCGGTGCCCACGCTCTGCTGCGCAGCGTGAGCGACACCCGCACCGCGCTGCGCGGCACGGTGCGCCTGAGCGCCAGCCAGCCGGTGGCCTGTGTGCTGTTGCCGCCCATCTTGGCGCGCATGCGGCTGCTGTTGCCCGAGATTGCGGTGGAGCTGGTGGCCAGCAACGCGGTGAGCAACCTGCTGCGCCGCGAGGCCGATATTGCGGTGCGCATGGTGCGCCCCGAGCAAGGCGCGCTGGTGGCGCAGCGTGTGGGCAGCGTGGGCATTGGGGTTTGCGCGCACCGCGACTACCTGCGTCGGCGCGGCACGCCCAGCCAGTTGCCCGATTTGCTGCAACACGACTTGGTGGGCAACGACCGCCACGACGACATTGCCAAGGGCTTTGCGGCCATGGGCCACAGCGTGCCGAACGAGCGCTTTGTGCTGCGCACCGACGACCTGATGGCCTATTGGGCCGCTGTGCGCGCCGGTATGGGCATTGGTTTTGTAGCCGATTACCTGAGTCGCCAAGACCCCGACGTGTTGCCGCTGCTGCCGCAGTTGCGCATTCCACCGCTGCCGGTGTGGCTGGTGGTGCACAGCGAAATTCGGGGCAACGCGCCCATCCGCGCGGTCTACGATGTGTTGGCCGCCGAACTACCGCCTTTGCTGTAAACACCCATGACTGAACCTTTCAAAAACTTCATCAACGCCCACACCGTGCAGCATGCGGGCCTGCACCTGCTCCGCGTGTGGCCCGAGTTTGACCGCCAGCGCTTTGAACAACACGCCGCACAGGGCCTGGACGCGCTCGAATTCAAAGCCCGCGCCATGCAACTGGCCGACGCGCTGCAAGCCACGTTGCCCGCCGACTTTGCCGAGTCGGCCCGGCTGATAGAAGCCAGCTTGGCCGAACCCTTGGCACTGGATGCCGCCGGGGAGCCCACGGCGCTGAGCGCCGCACAGAGCCAAGCGGGGCTCTCAGGTTGGGTGGTGTGGTCGCTCGGTGAATATGTGGTGCGCCGTGGCATGGCCGATGTGCCACGTGCGCTGGCTTGTTTGCACGCCCTCACCCAGCGTTTTTCGGCCGAATTCGCGATCCGCCCGTTCATCCAGCAACACCCCGATCAAACGCTGGCGGTGTTGCAGCGCTGGGTACACGACCCCAGCGCCCATGTGCGTCGGCTGGTGAGCGAAGGTTCGCGCCCGCGCCTGCCTTGGGGCTTGCGGCTGCACGCGCTGGTGGCCAACCCGGCGCCCACCCTGCCGCTGCTGCGTGCGCTGCAAGACGACCCCAGCGCCTACGTGCGCCGCAGCGTGGCCAACCACCTGAACGACATTGCCAAAGACCACCCCGACCTGGTGGCCCAGTGGGTGCGCGAACACCAGCAAGCCGCCAACACCCAGCGTACCGCCCTGCTGCGCCACGCCAGCCGCAGCCTCATCAAACAAGGCCACGCGCCCACCCTGCAAGCCTGGGGTCTGGGGCTGGGTTTGCAGGGCGAGGCCACGCTGAGTCTGTCCAACGACCACGCCAGCGTGGGCGAAGACGTGGGGCTGCATGTGACCCTGCGCTCCACCGCGCCACAGCCCCAACCGCTGGTGGTGGACTACGCGGTGCACCTCGTGCGCGCCAACGGCAGCACCAGCGCCAAAGTGTTCAAAGGCTGGAAGCTGACGCTGGAGCCCCACGCCCTGCGCACCCTGGACAAACGCCACAGCCTGCGCCCGGTCACCACCCGCCAGCTGTTTCCTGGCCTGCACAAGATCGATGTGCTCGTCAACGGACAACGCTGCGCAGAGGCGGTGTTTGAACTGCTGGCTTGAACCCGGAGAATCCCGAATTTGGCTGGGTGGGTTGATGCATCAACTTACCCAATGAAAACAGCAAAATACAAGCTATGCCCATCCAAGCCACCCCATTTGCCCCTGACCGCCGCCGCTTGCTGCTGTGGCCCGCCGCACTGGCCTTGCTGAGCGCGTGCAGCCAGGCAACCACAGGCGTTCGGGTGGCAGCGGGACAAACCGTGCTGGCGTTTGGCGACAGCGTGACCCATGGCACCGGTGCTGGCCCGGGGGAAGACTGGCCCAGCTTGCTGGCCGCAAAAACCGGCTGGCAGATCGTGAACGCCGGGGTGCCCGGCGACACGGCACAAGCAGCGCGTGCGCGTCTGGCGCCCTTGTTGCAGGCACACCGGCCCGCGCTGGTCATTGTGGAACTGGGTGGCAACGACTTTTTGCGCCGCCGCGCCCACGAAGCTGTCCAGGAAGACCTGCGCGCCATGCTGCAAGCCGCGCGCGCAGCGGGGGCACAAGCGGTGCTGGTGAGCGTGCCCGAACTGTCACTGCTCGGGGCGTTGAGCCGTCGGCTGAGCGATGCGGACTTGTACGCCGACCTGGCGCGGGAAGAAAAAGTGCCCCTGGTGCCCGACGTGTTCTCCGACGTGCTGTCCAACCCCGCCTT
The DNA here is from genome assembly GCA_030684755.1 of Hydrogenophaga sp. Taxonomy (GTDB): domain Bacteria; phylum Pseudomonadota; class Gammaproteobacteria; order Burkholderiales; family Burkholderiaceae_C; genus Hydrogenophaga. Next base: position 3,036 of record JAUXXN010000684.1, on the reverse strand, counting down.
GCGGGCCGACCATGTACACCCCAACGCAGCGGGCTACCGTGAAATGGCAACCCAGTTGCACGCAGCCTTGGTTAAGCAGGGCATTGCGCCGCCTTGATGGGTGGCTGAGCCGTTCACTGCATCAACCCAGCAACCCGCTGGCGCAACCCGTCTGGCGTGGCGTCTTCGGCCACCATGGCGGCGCCCACGTTCAGCCCCACGCGGTTGAACAGGCCCCTGCGAAAGGGCTTCACCATGGCGGTGGGTTCGCCCTGGGCGCGTTCGATGCGGCTGAAATACGAGCCCCACAGGTGGGTGAGCGCCATGGGAATCACGGGCACCTGCAGGCCATCGGCGTTGGCACGGGCGCGTATTTTGGCGATGCCGCCTTTGAAAGGCTGCAGCGTGCCGTCGCGGGTGATGCCGCCTTCGGGAAAGATACCCAACAAATCGCCCTCACGCAGCACCGCCGCAGCGGCGGCGAAGGCGGCCTCGTAAGCGAAGGGGTCTTCTTTTTGCGGCGCAATGGGAATGGCCTTGGCCAGCCTGAACAGCCAGCCCAGCACCGGCACTTGGAAGATGCGGTGGTCCATGAGGAACCGGATGGGCCGGGGACTGGCGGCCATGAGCAGCACCGCGTCCACATAGCTCACATGGTTGCAGGCCAGAATGGCCGCACCCTGGGTGGGGATGTGAGCGTCGCCGCTCACCTGAAAACGGTACACCAAGCGCGAGGCCACCCAGGCCACAAAGCGCAACAGGTATTCGGGCACCAGCATGAAGATGTAGAACGCCACCACGGCATTGGCCAAGCCGACGAACAAAAACATCTGCGGAATGGTGAAACCGGCCTGCAACAAAGCCCCGGCGATGACGGCACTGGCGATCATGAACAGCGCGTTCAAGATGTTGTTGGCGGCGATGATGCGGGCGCGGTGCGTGGGCTGGCTGCGCATCTGGATCAGCGCGTACATGGGCACGCTGTAAAGCCCGGCAAACAGGCTGAGCAGGGCCAGGTCGGCCAGCACGCGCCAGTGCGCCGCTTGCGCCATGAAGGCGCCCAGGCCCAAGCCGCTGGCGGGCGGCAGACCCCGGGTGGCGAAATACAGGTCCACCGAGAACACGGTCATGCCGATGGCGCCCAGCGGCACCAGGCCAATCTCGACATGGCGGCGGCTGAGCACTTCGCACAGCAGCGAGCCGGTGCCGATGCCGATGGAGAACACCACCAGCAGCAGCGAGGCCACCTGTTCGTCGCCGTGCAGCACGTCTTTGGCGAACGCGGGAAACAGGCTGAGGAACACGGCGCCAAAGAACCACATCCAGCTGATACCCAGCACCGAGCGGAACACCACCGGCGTTTGGCGGGCCAGTTGCAGGTTGCGCCAGGTTTCGGTGAACGGGTTCCAGTTGATGGACAGGCCCGGATCCATGGCGGGCGAGGCGGGTATGTGGTGCGACGCGACACGGCCCAAAATGGCCAGGCCAACGCAGGTAAACCCGACATGGTGCGCGCCGATTTCGGGCACGGCGATGATGAGGCCGCCCGCCAGATTGCCCAGCAAGATGGCCACAAAGGTGCCCATTTCAACCATGCCGTTGCCCCCGGTCAGCTCGCGCTCGCTCAGGTGCTGCGGCAGGTAGGCGAACTTGACCGGCCCGAACACGGTGGACTGCAAACCCATGAGGAAGATGCAAGCCAGCAACACCGGGATGTTTTGCACAAAAAAGGCCCAGGCAGCGATGGCCATGATGCCCATCTCGGCGCGCTTGAGCCAAATCATCATCTGCCGCCGTTCCAGCTTGTCGGCCAGTTGGCCGCTGGTGGCGGAGAACAACAAAAACGGCAAAATGAACAGCGCCCCAATCACCAGCCCGGCCAGGCTGGCGGGCAGCCACTGCACCTGCAGTTGGTAGGTCACCAGCACGGTGAAGGCGAACTTGAACAGATTGTCGTTGGCTGCGCCCAGAAACTGCGTCCAGAAAAACGGCGCAAAGCGGCGCTGGCGCAGCAGGGCGAACTGGCCACCGCCGCTGGGTGCGTGACCGCCCTGGGGCTGGCTTGGCGGTGGGCGTTGCGGGCGGGTCATGGCGGCGGTTGCGGTCATCCAAAAAGTCCTCCAAGGTGGGCTGGTGCATTCTGCCGCAGCGGCGTGACGGGGTGCTGCGGTCTGGTGGGCAGTGTCGGGCGTGTGGGTGGCGCCAAGGTGCTTGAAAACGGTACAGTGCAGCACATTGAAACCCCACGTATCGGCAGGCGATACCACCCCCATGAGCACCACCCTCGACCTGGTGACGGCCCTGAAGCAAGAGTTGAAAACCGCGCAGATGACCTACGCCGACCTGGCGCAGGCCCTGGGCATGGCGGAATCGAGCGTCAAACGCATGCTGTCCAAGGGCGATATGTCGCTATCAAGGGTGGATGCGATATGCCGCTCGCTGAAAATCGACTTTGCCGAGCTGGCCCGGCGTGTGGCCGATACACAGCCGCTGCTGCGCGAAATGACCGCCGAACAAGAGCGCGCGGTGGTGGCCGACAAAAAGCTGCTGCTGGTGGCCATTTGCGTGCTGAGCCAATGGACGTTGGAACAAATCACTGCAAGCTACCGGCTGAGCGAGGCGGAATGCGTGAAGTACCTGGTGCAGCTTGACCGCATCGGCATCATTGAGCTGCGGGCACTCAACCGCTACCGCCTGAAGCTGGCCAAAACCTTCCGCTGGCGCCCGCACGGCCCGGTGATGAACTACTTTCGCGACCACGCGTTGCTGGACTACTTTGCCGGCGGCTTTGACGGCACGGGCGAGGGCCTGATGCTGGTGCACGGCTCGGTGAGCCGCACGCTGGCGCCGCTGTTCATGGAGCGGCTGCAGCGCGTGGCGCAAGACTTTGCCCAACAACACCAGACCGACCAAAAGCTGGCGGGCAAAGACCGCGAGGGCTACACCCTGGTGCTGGCCATGCGAAGCTGGGAATTTGAGGCGTTTGGCGCGCTGCGCCGCTGAACCACGGCACCGCCCCCATGCCACTGGGCGCAAGGCTGGCATGATGTCGGGCTT
>JAUXXN010000683.1 GCA_030684755.1 Hydrogenophaga sp. | reverse complement strand
TTGCACTTGCGCTTCAAAACTGGCGGCGTGCTCGTGCAGGTGCTGCGGGGTTTGCTTGATATGGCTCCAGGTGGCATCGCGGCTTTGGCGGGCTTGCTGCACATGGTCGCGCGAGACGGGTTGGAAGTCGCGCACCAGTTGTTCCAGCTCACGCTCCAGGCGTTGCAGGTCTTGGGTTTTTTGCGCCAGCGCGCTTTGGTGCGACTGGGCTTCTGCCGCGTCGCTGCGGTGTTGGCTGAGCAGGCTTTGCACCAATGCGTCGTCGGGCACCAGCATGGCGCGCAAGGCGGCGGGGTCTTGGCGCCAGCGGCCCAGGGCGGCCAATCCGTCGTCGATTTGTTGGGCCAGGCGGGCCAGGTGTTGGCTGGCCTCGGCCATGGCGGTGGCGTGGTCGCCCAGTTGCAGGGCTTGTTCCACGGCTGGGGCCAGGCCGGGGTGTACCGCGCCAGCGCCCAGGCGGGCCAGGGCTTGTTCGGTGTGTTGGCGTTGTTGCTGGTGCTCGGCGAGTTGGCGCTCTGTGCCGCGCAGGTCTTGGCTGAGCAGCACGCGCTGTTTCAACAAACGGGCCAGTCGGGCGCGCACCGGCGCGGCGGGCAGGCGCTGGCGCAGCGCGTCTTCGCTGTCCACCGGCCAGCCCAGGCCGCTGGCCAGGGTTTGCACGCGCTGCCATTCCAGGCGAATTTCGTCGCTGCGTTTGACGATGTCGGTGCGGTGGGCACGAAATTGCAGGCGGCGTTCGTTCAGTTCGGTGATGTCGGGCGCCAGGGCCAGCAGGTGCGGGTCCACCGGTGTGGCGGCCAGCGCGGTCTGGGTATGGGCCACGGCGCGTTGCAGGCGCTGCACGTCGGCAGCCAGCAGGGCCAGCTCTTGCCGAGCGGTGCTGAGCACTTGGGCGGCGTTGTCGGGCAGCAGGGGCGTTTCGGCATGGGCCAGGGCGTCGTGTTCGGCGCGGGCGGCGTCCAGCGCCATGAGCATGGGGCGCACGCGGCGTATGCGCTCCAGGCGGCTGAGCTGTTGGCGGATGTCCACGTCGCGTTGCCGGGCGTCGGCCAGGGCAGCGGCGGTGTCGGCCAGCGCGTCGTGCAGGGTTTTCCAGTCTTTGGTGCGCAGCGTGGCTTGTTTGAAGGCGGTTTGGGCGGCGTCCAGGGCGTCTTGTGCTTGGTAATAGATACGCGCTGCGGACTTGCGCGGTGCCCAAATGGCGTCGGCCTCTTGCTGCAATTTTTGCAGCGATTCGCCCAGGTGTTGCACGCCAGCGGCGGACTGAAACAGCAGGCGGCCCATGTCGTCGGAGGCCGACAAAATGCCTGCGCCGCCTTGCACCAGGGTGCTGTGGTCCAGCGCGTACATGCGGTTGAAGGCGGTGGCCTGCATATTGCCCAACCAGGGTTGCAAGGCGGTGTCGGGAAGGGTCGTGTCGGTGGGTGTGCGCAGTGTGTTTTTGTTGCCCTTGGTGCGGTCAAAGGCGAAGGGCTGCAAGGTGTCGGCACCGGGCCGTTGCTCCAACACGCCGCCCAAGCGCAAGTCGGGCATGGGGTGCAAAAACGCCAGTGGTGTGCGCGGGGGAATGCCGAACAGCCAGTCGCCGATGGCCGTGCGCACGGTGGATTTGCCTGCTTCGTTGGGGCCTACGATGAAGTGGATGTCGCGCTCTTGGTGCGGCAGGTTCAGGGTGCGGTCGGTGAATTTTCCGTACCGGATCAGCTTGAGTTCGCGGATGCGCATGGAATGGTGCCTGAGGGTCAGTTGGATACAGTGCGGGCGTCTTGGCTCACACGAGCCATGAGCATGGGCGTGGCTTGGCGGATGCGCTCGGGCACTTGGGCGGCGGGGTCTTGGCGCAACAAAGACAGCTCGGGCGTGGCTTGCAACACCTCGTGCGGCAGCTTTTCCAGCAAGGCCTGCCAGTCGGCCTGCAAGGCGCGCACAAAGTCGGGGTCGTCCTGGGCCGACAGGGCCAGGCTCTCCAGCTCGGCCAGTGCGCCCTGTGCTTCGTCGTCGGCAGCATGGGCAATGGCCAGTGGTTCGCTGGCCACGCGCACTTTTTCAATCCAAATGCGCTCGGCGTCCAGCGCCACGGCCTGCGCAATCACTTCGTGGCGCAATTGGCCCTCGTCGGCCACCAGGTCGGCGTGTGCGGCAGAGCGGCCTTTGAAAACCACCCGCACCGCCAGCGGCAGGTGTGCCGGTGTGTCGATCAACAGCCGCTCCAGGGCCTGCCCCACCAGGCGCACGGCGCTGCGCCCGTCGGCCACCGGGGCAATGTCGATGTCCAGCAGGTGCCAGCGCAACACATCCACCGCCAAGCGCTCCACAGCGGTAATGTCGCCGTCTTGCGCCGTGACCAACAGCGCACCACGCTCGCCCAGTTCACGGATGTGGCGGCCCTGCAAATTGCCGGGATAAGCGATGGTCACATCACCGCGCTGCACCCAATGCTCGTGCACATGGCCCAGCGCCCAATATTGGTAGCCCTTGGCTTGCAGTTCGGCCACCGAACAGGGCGCGTATTGGGCGTGTTCGGTGTTGCCCTCCAGCGCCGTATGCAACACGCCGATATTCAACCAGCCCGGCACCGGCGCGGGGTAGCCGGGCAACAGGTTTTCGGTGGTGGCCGCCACTTTGAAGCTGCGGCCATGCAGCGCCACCTTGTGCTGCTCCAAGCGAAATGTTTCGGCCTTGCGCGAGGAAAAAACGTGCACGTTGTCGGGCAAATCCAGGCTGCGCGTCATGTCGCTTTCGGCGTCGTGGTTGCCGTACAGCAGAAACACCGGAATACCAGCGGCGCGCAACCGCCCCATTTGCTTGATGAAGAACAACCCGGTGTTGAAGTCTTTCCAGTCCCCGTCGTATACATCGCCCGCAATGACCATGAAGTCCACCGGCTCGTCCATCGCGCAGGTCACCAGGTTCTGAAACGCATCGCGGGTGGCGGTGCGCAGGCGTTCAGCGGGCGCATCGGGGTAAGCCGACAAACCCCGCAAGGGGCTGTCCAAGTGCAGGTCGGCGGCGTGGATGAATTTCATGTGGAACAACCCTGTTGTGTGCAATGCCGAACGATCCTAGCAG
>JAUXXN010000673.1 GCA_030684755.1 Hydrogenophaga sp. | reverse complement strand
GGTTGCCTTCCACCTGCTGGATGGCAATGCACAGCCCAGCCACATACAGCGCCTGTTGGGGCCCTTGCATGAAGGCCAGCAGCACGGCCAGAATGCCCGATGCGATAGGCCCGAAAAAAGGGACGAAAGCCAACACGCCAGCGATGACGCCGATGGTTGCCGCCAGTGGTATGCCAAGCACGGCCAGCCCGATGGCCGTGGTGGAGCCGACAAACAGCATCGAGATACCCTGCCCCAGCAGCCAGCGCGACAGCGCCTGTGCGCTGGCCAGCAGCGCGCCGTCAACGCGCGTGCGCCAAGCGGGCGGCACCAGCCGGACCAGACCCCGGCGGTACAACTGCGGGTCGGCTGCCAGGTACACACCCAGCACCAGCACCAAGCCGATGCTGCCCAAAGCGCCCAGCGTGCGCGTGGCTGCATTGGCCATGCTGGCCCAGGGCATGTCTTCGGCGTTGAGGCCTTCCCACACCTTGAGCGCAGCCAAACCCAGCGAGTGGCCGCGCGCCCAGGCCACCAAGGCGGCCATGGCTTCGGGTATGCGCTGGCGCAGGTCCTCGGTCTGCGCCAACAGGCGGTCACCCGCCAGCCAAGAACCCAGCACCACCACCGCCAACGTCAGCACCACAGCGGCTGCCACAGCCAACTGGTGTTTCACGCCCAGAAAGCGTTCCAGCGGTGCCGCAAATGCCTGCAAGGCCACGGCAACGATCACGGCGCCGAACATCAGGACCAGCACATCCGACAGCCGCCAGGCCAGCAGGCCCAGAACGATGAGCAGCGTTCCTAGCGCCAGGATGCGGGTGCTCGGAGGAGCCGCTTGGGTAGGCTTGTGTTTGATAGTCATCGGTGGACCGTTTAAGTGAAGGCTGGAACCGGACGAGGCCCGGTGCGACGAGACAGCCGTTCACAGCGGTGATTGCCAAAACCACCGAAACGCCAAGCAAGTGGGTACAGGTTGGGCCGATCGCTCGGTTCCCCATCCCCATTCAGCCTCGCCACAGAAATAAAGTGCCTCCGGGTTGCGCGCCACGACCCCGCCAAGCAGATGAGCACCTTCGCCTGTTTACTGGGTGTTTGCCAGCAGGGCACCCTGTCGGGTCAACGGTGGCCAGGTACCGGCTGCGGCCCGGGTTTCGTACCACCGGTGCATGGCCGCGTCCTCCACGGCGTATTCGCCCCGTGCCGATTTCCACACCAGCGCAGGCATGCGCTGGCGCAGCGATTCCAGCGCGTTCTGCGCTTGAGGCGGCGTCACCGCCTTGTCGCGCCCGGTTTTCTCGCGGTAGAAGCGCAGCGCTTCAGCGTCATACGGCCTGAAGCGGGGGCCTTGTTCCAGCATGCGCCACAGCACTGCCTGTTCCAGCGGCTTCAGGCCCAGGTAGTCCGACTCCATCTGGCCCTCGTCGTCTTGCTGGCGCTGTGCGGCGGCCTGCAACATGGCGGGCTCAAAGCGGCCCGTCAGCGCCGCCAGCGGGCTGAGCACTTGGCCCAGCGCTTCCATGAAGAATTGCGGCCGGTTGCCAAAACCTTCAAACGCGGCCTGTAGCGTGGCTGGGTCCACCGGCGCCAGTTCGGGGCGCTGCGCCTCAATCAGTTGAACGATGTGCGCAATGAAGTCCTGCCCCAGCATCGGCATGGTCTTGATCTGTGAGCCATAAAACGGCGAACTGTTGGTATTCACCAGGCGCAGCAGCTTGTCACGGTCCGATCCCGACATCACCAGCATCAGGTTCACCACGCCCGGTCGGTTCAGCTGGTCGCGGGCCGACTTGAGCGCTGTCATGGACGCCTCGCCCGCTTCGCTGGTCAGCGCGTGCTGGGCTTCGTCAATCACCAGCGCCACCGGTTTGTTGGCCGTTTCATGCAGGGCGCGCAAGGCGTCTACCAGCGTCAGCCCGTCCAGCCTGCCAATGCGGCTGGTGTCAACGTCCAGCCACCCAGCCAGGCTCACCTTGTTCAGCCCGGTTTTCTTCGCGGCGCGGGCGATCACACCCAGGTGCGGCTGCAGGGCACGGCCCATAGCGTCGGCAATCAGCACGCCAGGGTCGCGCGTGGTGTCGGCCCAGAGGTCCACATACACCACCACCACACCCGCTTTTTCCAGCGCCGGGCACAGGTCGCCGCGCAAGAAGGTGGTTTTTCCCGTGCGCCGGGGCGCAGCCAGAAACAAGCCATTGTGGGCGTCACCAAAGGCGGTCTTGCCCTGGAGCTGGTGCACCAGTTCATCGGCCAGGGCGGTGCGGGGGTAGGCGATCATATTTATCTCGTTTTATTTTGATTTTGATAATTTATCGAGATAGAGATAAAAGTCAATAAAAGAGCGTCTAGCTGCTCAGGTTTCTTCAGCTACGAAAGCAGGGTCTGGGTGCGCATACGGTACGTAGGGCTGCGCTTTTAACTCGCCCGTGCATGGCCAGCACCTCAAGTCTTGCGCCGGATGCGCCCACCGCCCATGGGCCAGCGCACCAGGTTCAGCACGTTCCCAGACAAGATCAGACCGACCCCTAACAAGGTGAACAGATCCAATCCTTCCGAGTAAGCCAGCCAGCCCACGAGCGCGGTCAATGGCACGCGCAGGAAGTCCATCGGCACGACCACGGTGGCATCTGCATGCTGCATCGCCCTGGCGAAGCAGTAGTGTGAGTAGGTTCCGCAGAACGCCACCACCACCACCCAACCCCAGGCCTGGGCGGAGGGCCATTGCCAGACCATGAGCCCGGGTACCAGCCCGATGGCGCTTTGCACCACCAGCATCCAGAAGCTGATCGCGACTGCGGCGTCTGTGCGGGTGAGGGACTTGACCAGCACGACGGAGATGGCGAACCCGAAGGCTGAGGCCAGCGCAATCAGCTGCCCGATGTCGATCTGGCCCGCACCGGGGCGCACGATGACGGCCACGCCCACGAGCCCCAGCAGCACCGCGAACCACTTCCGTCCGCTCATCCGCTCACCGAGAAAGACCACGGCCAGGGCCGCCGACCATATCGGCATGGTGAATTCAATGGAAACCACCTGTGCGAGCGGGATCAGTGTGAGGGCCACAAACCAGCCGTACTGCGCGGCATAGTGAACGACATTGCGCAGCGTGTGCTGGGGCAGCCGTTGGGTGCGGACGGCGCTGAAACCACCCGCTGAGCGCACCAGCGGCCAGAGCATGAGCATGCCGAGGGTGGAGCGCAGCAGCATGATCTGGAAGACCGAGAGTTCTTGCGCGGCCTCGCGCCCGGCCACGGCGATCACCACCATCAGCGTGAGCCAGCCGGCCATCCAGACGGCGGCGCGAGCCAGTGGGGTGTTGAAGTGGGGCTGCATCGACGTGAGCATAGTGGAGCAGTGACTTCCTGATTTGGCCTGTTATCTGAGCTGTTGACTGGCCTGGTGCTCCGCCGCAAAGGCCACATACCAGTCCAGACAACCCGGGTTGGCCATGGCTTCCTTGTTGATGACCTTCTCCAGCGGTTGGCCCAGCAGCAGCTTTTTGATCGGTAATTCCTGCTTTTTGCCCGACAGCGTGCGCGGGATCTCGGCCACCTGGAACACGGCATTGGGCAGGAAGCGCGGTGAGAGCGCGGTGCGGATGGCGCCGTTGATCTTGGCGGTCATCGCGTCGTCCAGCGCCAGCCCCGGGCGCAGCACCACGAACAGCGGCATGTAGCTCTCGCGCCCCAGGTATTCGAGGTCCACCACCAGGCTGTCGAGCACCTCGGGCAGGGCTTCGACGGCGCTGTAGAGCTCACTCGTGCCCATGCGCAGGCCGTGGCGGTTGATCGTGGCGTCGGACCGGCCGGAGATGACGCACGAGCCATCGGGATGGATGCGCAGCCAGTCGCCGTGGCGCCAGACGGCACCGGCTTCTGGGCCGAGGTCCCGGTCGCCGGGCCGCCCCAAGACCGGGACAGCCCCCTCGGGGGGCAGCGGACCTCGCGCAGCGGGGGAGCGTGGGGGCAACGGCTGGCCACCTCCCGGTTGGCGGCCTTGGCCGGGCGGGTACATGTCGAAATAGCTGCCCAGCAGGCGCTGGTTGTCCACATCGCCCACAAAGTACAGCGGCATGGACGGGATGGGTTGCGCGCAGACGAGTTCGCCCACGGCGTCGATGACGGGCTGGCCCTGCTCGTCCCACGACTCCACCGCGCAACCCATGAGGCGGCATTGCATGCGGCCCGGGGTTTGCGGCAGTTCCCTGTTGCCGCCGATGAAAGCGCCTGCAAAGTCGGTGCCACCGGAGATGTTGCACCACCAGATATCGCCGGGCTGTTCTCCCGTAGGTGAGCGGCTGAATTCGGGTAGGCCCTCACCCCCGCCCTCTCCCAGAGGGAGAGGGAGTGAACGGCCCCGCAGCTTGCGGAACTGGTGCGTGCCCCAGTTCTGCGCGTCTTCCGACAGCGGCGAACCGGTGGTGCCGAGCGCTCGCACGTGGGACAGGTCGCCACAGGTCGAGAGGTCCACGCCCGCTTTCAGACAGTTCGCAAAAAACGCCGCGCCGGCGCCGAAGAAGGTCACGCCCTGTTCGGCCGCAAAGCGCCAGAGCGTGGTCCAGTCGGGGTGCTCTTTGCTGCCGCCGGGGTTGCCGTCAAAGATGACGCAGGTGGTGCCGTTGAGCAGACCGCTGGTTTGAGCGTTCCACATCACCCAGCCGGTGGAGCTGTACCAGTGGTAGCGCTCGCCCCAGCTGTTGGGGTGGTAGCTGCAACCCACGTCGTTGTGCAGGGTTTTGAGCGCCAGCGCCACGATGACGGTGCCGCCGTGGCCGTGCACGATGGGCTTGGGCAGGCCGGTGGTGCCGCTGCTGTACACAATCCACAGCGGGTGGTCAAACGGCAGCCACAGCGGCTCGAAGGCCTGCACTGCCGCGTCGTCCTGCGCCACGGCGGTGCTGAAAGCGGTGCAGGGTTGCGCGGATTCCAGTGCGCAGTCCACAGCGGCGGGTTCCTGGGCCAGGTTGGTGTGCAAGATCACATGGCGCACGGTGGGCAGGGCGGCGCGCAGTTCGGCCACCACGGCCAGGCGGTCGAAGTCGCGTCCGCCGTAGGTGACGCCGTCGCACGCGATCAGCGCCACGGGTTCGATCTGTTTGAAGCGGTCGAGCACGGCGTGGGTGCCCATGTCGGGCGCACACACGCTCCACACCGCGCCGATGCTCACCACCGCCAGAAAGGCCACCATGGTTTCGGGAATGTTGGGCAGGTAGGCGGCCACGCGGTCACCGGGCATCACGCCTTGCGCCCGGAGGTGCAGCGCGAGCGACGCCACCTGGCGCCGCAGCTCGGGCCAGCTCAGCTCCACTGCGTGGCCCTTTTCGTTGCGGCTGACCACCGCCGAAAAACCCGCCGCATGGGCCGGCTGCACGTGGCGAAACACCTGCTGCGCGTAGTTCACCTGGGCGCCCGGGAACCACGTCGCGCCGGGCATCACGTTGCGCTGCAGCACCGCGCTGTGCGGCGTGGGCGAGCGCAGGTCAAAGTAGTCCCAGATGCTTTGCCAGAACGCGTCCAGTTCGGTGGTGGACCAGCGCCAGAGCGCGTCGTAGTCGTTGAAATGCAAACCCCGCTGCTCGGCCAGCCAGTTTTGGTACAGGCGGATTTGCGGCGTGTAAGGTGCGGGTGGCGAGGTGGTCATGGTTTCGCTCTTGTGTCGGGCACGGGGCCCGGTTGTCTCGTTTGAGCGCCAGCGTAGCAGCGCACTCTGGGCAACGCCGTTGCCAGCGCGACAGCTTGCGGTATAACCCGGCCATGCCCTTGCCCACCCCCACGCTCGAACCCGTGCTGGACCTCACCGTCTTCGTCGCAGCCCCTATTGAAGCCGGCGAAATCACCGGGCTCAACAGCCGGGGCCGTCGGCGCATCATTCCCATCACCGGCGGCACGGTGAGCGGCCAGGCCCATGGCGTGGTGCTGGCTGGCGGGGCCGACTTTCAGCTGGTGGTGAGCGACACCTGCGCCGACTTGGACGCACGCTACCTGCTGCAACTGAACGACCCAGCCTGGCCGGGCGCCCATGTGTTTGTGCAAAACCGGGCGTTGCGCCGCGGCTCGGCCGAAGACATTGCCAAACTGGTGCGCGGCGAGCCGGTGGACCCGGCCGCCATTTACTTCCGCTGCGCGCCCACCTTTGAGGTGTCGCACCCCGCACTGGCCTGGCTCACCGAAAACCTGTTTGTGGGCACCGGCGCGCGCTTTCCAGACCGGGTGGAAATGCGGTTTTTCCGCGTTGCTTGACGCGGCCTCTTCGCACCGGCCTGCCTGGCGGCATCGGAACCCTGTCGCTTCGGCGTCCCGGCGGCACGCGCCTTGCTCCCGTTTCAACTTCGCACCGCAGAGGTGCACGGCACAATCGCCGCCACCCCGCCCCCTCACCAACCACAACTGGAGTTCCCATGGGCCTATTGAGCTGGACCGAAAAACCCGCTTCCACCCTCGCCAACGGTGGCGTCATCGGACCCGATGAGCGCCTGCCCTGGCCACAAACCACGGTGATGGGGGTGCAGCACCTGATCGCCATGTTTGGCGCCACCGTGCTCGCGCCCATCCTCATGGGTTTTGACGCCAACGTCGCCATCCTCATGAGCGGCATCGGCACGCTCATCTTCTTCTTCATGACGAAGGGCAAAGTACCGAGCTACCTGGGTTCGAGCTTTGCGTTCATTGGCGTGGTGATTGCCGCCAGCGGCTACGCCGGCCCAGGGCCCAACGCCAACATCGGCGTGGCGCTGGGCGGCATCATTGCGTGCGGCATCGTCTACACCCTGATCGGCGCCGTGGTGCAGGCCGTGGGCACGGGCTGGATCGAGCGTTTCATGCCGCCGGTGGTCACCGGCTCGGTGGTGGCGGTGATTGGCCTGAACCTGGCGCACATCCCCATCAAAAACATGGCGCCCACCAACTTCGACGCCTGGATGCAGGGCGTGACCTTTGTCTGCGTGGCGCTGGTGGCCGTGTTCAGCAGCGGCATGCTGCAGCGCCTGCTGATCCTCATGGGCCTGGTGGTGGCCAGCGTCATTTACGCCGTGCTCACCAACGGCCTGGGGCTGGGCAAGCCGGTGGACTTGTCGGGGCTGGTCAGCGCTGCCTGGTTTGGCATGCCCAACTTCAGCGCGCCGGTGTTTGAAGTCAACGCCATGCTGCTGATTGCGCCGGTGGCGGTGATTCTGGTGGCGGAAAACCTAGGCCATATCAAGGCCGTGACCGCCATGACCGGCAAAAACCTGGACAAGTACATGGGCCGTGCCTTCATGGGCGACGGCGTGGCCACCATCGTGGCCGGCAGCGCGGGCGGCACCGGCGTGACCACATATGCAGAAAACATTGGCGTGATGGCCGCTACCAAGATTTACTCGACCGCCATCTTCGTGGTGGCGGGCACCATGGCCATTGTGCTGGGCTTCAGCCCCAAGTTTGGCGCGCTGATCCAGGCGATTCCGCTGGCCGTCATGGGCGGCGTGTCCATCGTGGTGTTCGGCCTGATCGCCGTGGCTGGCGCCAAGATCTGGGTCGACAACAAGGTGGACTTTTCCAACAACAAAAACCTGCTGGTGGCCGCCATCACGCTGGTGCTGGGCACGGGTGAATACACGCTGAAGTTCGGCGAATTCGCGCTGGGCGGCATCGGAACGGCCACGTTCGGGGCCATCTTGCTGCACGCGTTGCTCAACCGCAAAAGCTGATTTCTTTCTTTTTGGGCTCAGCCGCGCTCGCAGCGCCCCTGCGCCGTTGCCAGGCCGCGAAAATCGCTGGTCCAGGTTTGGCTGGCGGTGTCGATCTGGATGCGCTCGTTGTCCAGCGCGGTCAAGATCACGGTTTCGCGGATGTTGAAGGTGTAGACCGGCACACCGTCAATGTGCACCGAGCGCACGCGGCGCTGGTCGTAGCCAACAGTCACGGTGCGTGTCCAGGTGGTGCGGGCGGGCAGGTACACCGCTTCGCACACCAGTGTGGTGGTGCTCGGTGCAGGCTGTGCGGCAGCGGGTGCCAGTGCGCCACCCGCCAGCAGGGCGACGAGCAGCGCGGTGGGGCGTTTCACTGCGGTTCCTGCTGCGCCATGCGCTCGCTTTTCCAGTACACGTCGTCACCGCCGTTCATGCGGTTGAGCACGCGGGCCAGCACAAACATCAGGTCGCTCAGACGGTTGAGGTATTGGCGTGGGGTTTCTTTGATGGCTTCTTCGTTGCCCAGCGCCACCACGGCGCGCTCGGCGCGGCGAGCAACGGTGCGGCACACATGGGCCAGGCTGGCGGCGCGGGTGCCTGCGGGCAAGATGAATTCTTGCAACCGGGGCAGTTGCTCGTTGTAGGTGGCCAGGGCAGCGTCCAGGGCCAAAACGGCATCCATCTTGAGCAGCTCAAAACCCGGAATGGACAGCTCGCCGCCCAGGTTGAACAACTGGTGCTGAATCTCCACCAACAAGGTGCGCACGTCGGGCGCCATGTCTTCGCACAGCAGCACGCCGATGTGGGAGTTGAGCTCGTCCACCTCCCCCATGGCGTGCACACGCAGGCTGTTTTTGGAAACGCGGGTGTTGTCGCCCAGCCCGGTGGTGCCAGCGTCGCCGGTGCGGGTGGCAATTTGTGTAAGTCGGTTGCCCATGAATGGTCCTTCGGTAGCGGGTGTGCAAACAAAACCGCATTGTGCGGGAATGGCGGGCCTGCGCTGGGCTCAGGGGCTTCGCTCAATCGCATCCACACCCGCCCGCAAGCGACAGGAGCAGCACACCCAAGCCGGGTGCTGCGGCGTAAACTGGCGCCTTGTTGAGACCCGCCACGCAGGAGACACCGCCCATGAACGCCCCCACCGAACTGACCCACCTGATCCCCGACTTTCAACCGCGCGAGGTGCCTGCCGAGTTGATGGCCGCGCTGCAAACCCGCTTTGGTGCACAGTGTTCCACCGCGCTGGCGGTGCGCGAGCAGCACGGGCGCGACGAGTCGGTGTACGACGTGCCGCCGCCCGCTGCGGTGGTGTTTGCCCAGAGTACGCAAGACGTGGCCGACGCGGTGGCACTGGCCGCGCAGCACCGGGTGCCGGTGATTCCGTTCGGCGTGGGCTCTTCGCTGGAAGGCCACTTGCTGGCGGTGCAAGGCGGTATCAGCCTCGACGTGGGCCGCATGAACACGGTGCTGTCGGTGAACGCCGAAGACCTGACGGTGACGGTGCAGCCCGGCGTGACGCGCAAGGCGGTGAACGAGGCGGTGAAAAGCGAAGGCCTGTTCTTCCCCATTGACCCGGGTGCCGACGCGTCCATTGGCGGCATGGCGGCCACGCGCGCCAGCGGCACCAACGCGGTGCGCTACGGCACCATGCGCGAGAACGTGTTGGCCCTTGAAGTCGTCACCGCCAGCGGTGAGGTCATCCGCACCGGCACCCGCGCCAAAAAGAGCAGCGCCGGTTACGACCTGACGCGCCTGATGGTGGGCAGTGAGGGCACGCTGGGCATCATGACCGAGGTGACGCTCAAGCTGTACCCGCTGCCCGAAGCGATTTCGGCCGCCACCTGCTCGTTTCCCAGCATTGAAGCCGCCGTGCGCACCACCATCCAGGTGATCCAGATGGGCATTCCGATTGCCCGCTGCGAACTGATCGACGCGGGCACGGTGCGCATGGTGAACGCGCACAGCAAGCTGGGACTGCGCGAAGAACACATGCTGCTGATGGAGTTTCACGGCTCGCCCGCCAGCGTGAAAGAGCAAGCCGAAACCGTGCAAGAAATTGCCAGCGAATTCGGTGGCAACGCGTTTGAATGGGCCACCACGCCCGAAGAGCGCACCCGGCTGTGGACCGCCCGGCACAACGCCTACTTTGCGGCCATCCAGAGCAAGCCGGGCTGCCGCGCCGTGTCCACCGACACCTGCGTGCCCATCAGCCGCTTGGCCGACTGCCTGCTGGACTCGGTGGCCGAGGCCGACGCCAGCGGCCTGCCCTACTTTTTGGTGGGCCATGTGGGCGATGGCAATTTCCACTTCGGCTACCTGAACGACCCCACCAATCCCGAAGAGCGCTAACGCGCCGATGTGCTGAACAACCTGCTGGTGGCGCGGGCGTTGCGCCTAGAAGGCACCTGCACCGGCGAACACGGCGTGGGCCTGCACAAGATGGACTTTTTGCTCACCGAAGCCGGTAGCGGCGCGGTGGACATGATGCGCACGATCAAGCGCGCGCTGGACCCGCACAATATTTTGAACCCGGGCAAGATCTTCGCGCTGTAAGGGTAGCTGGGGCATGCGACCCTGGATCGTCTGGTGGTGCGCCCTGCTGCTCAGCCTGGGCGCGCAAGCCAGCGTCGCTGAGCCAGCCTGCCATCAGGCCACTGAAATCCGCCAAGCTGAACGCACTGTGCTGCGTGCGGGCCAGGTGCTGGACCAATCCACCGTTGCACCCGAAGATGCGCTGGCGTTTGCATGGCGTCGGCAAGGCACGCAAATCCGCTACCGCATGCAGCTGGATACATGCCCTGCGGGCGCCGACTGGGGTTTGTGGGTGTTCCGCATGGGCGGCCCCTACCGGGCCTGGATTGACGGCAAGCCGGTGCAGCCCATCGACCCCGTGGCGCTTGCAGGGTCTCAGGCTTACAACGGTCGCATACCTGCGCTGTTCCTGTTACCCCCAGGTGCGCGCGAACTGGTGATTGAGATTGTTGACCTGGTCTACGCGGGCAGCGGCCTGATCCGCGTCAGTGTGGGGCCCCAGGTGGCACTGCTGGAGAACCGCGCCTTGAGTCAGCGCGTGATCATGGACCTCAACAACGTCTCCAGCACCATGATCGGCATGGCGGGCGTGCTGGCTATGCTGGTGTGGTTTTACAGGCGCCAAGACCGTGCAGCCCTGTGGTTTGCCTTGGCCTGCCTGGCCTGGGCCCTGCGTGGCGTTGCTTACCAGCGGTTCAGTTACCCTTTCTCACCGCTGCTTATTGAGCAACTCAACCCTTGGCTGGTGCTGATCGCCAGTTGCGGACTGAGCGCTTCATGGCTGCACGGGTTTCAGGGCGCCACACCCAAGCGCCTGCGCGCCATCGCCTCGATTTGCATCGCCATCAGCTTGGCTTTTGTCGTGTCGCTGGTGCTGGGCCAAGGCGCCCAGCTGGTGCGTTCACTGGCCTTTGCATGCGGGTTTGTCGTTTTGCTTTCGGTGCTTGTTTTCTTGCTGCAGCGCTGGCGCCAGGGGGAGCTGAGCCCTGGGTTGCTGGCACTGGGTCTGGGTGCGTTGTTGGCCGGTGCGTTACACGACATGGGCATGGTGATCGGCTACGCATCCCCCGCCAACTGGGCTTTTCTCAACGTCGGCTTCACCCTGCTGCTGCTGAGCCATGTGGTTGTGGTCTCCATTTTTCAAATCAAACAGCTCAACCGCGCAGAACACACCAACGCAGAACTGGAGCGCAACATCCAGGCCAAAACCCTGGAACTGGAGCAGAGCTACGCCATGCTGCGTGCCAGCGAACGCGCCAGCGCGCGGGCCCAAGAGCGGGCTTGGCTGAACCGCGAAATTCACGACGGTGTGGGCGCGCAGCTGATCACGGCCCTGCGCGGCGTTGAACGGGGTACGCTGAGCAAGGAGCGGGTGGCACAAACGCTGCAAGAAGGTTTGGACGAGTTGCGTCTGCTCATGGATGCGGGCGATCTGGGCCAAAGCCTGCACCGGGCGCTGGCCACCTGGCGCAACCGCTGGGATTCTCGGCTGGAAGCCATTGGGCTGGGTTTGCGCTGGGAAGTTGGCAACGACTTGGAGCAGCTCGAATTGGGCAGCAACGCCACACTGCAGGTCATGCGTGTGCTGCAAGAGGCGGTGACCAACACGGTCAAGCATGCCGAGGCGCAACACATCACCGTGCGGGCCTGGATCGACAGTGGACCGCACCGTTCGCTGGTGCTGGAGGTCTGCGACGATGGCCAGGGCTTGACGGCTGTGCGGCCCTCTTCGGGTGGTCGCGGTCTGCGCCACATGGCGCAACGTGCAGAAACCCTGGGTGGAACGGTTTCGGTGGACAACGCAGCCAGCGGCGGCGTGCGGGTGTTGTTGCGTTTGCCCCTGTCTGGCGCGGCAAGTCAGGCATGGGAAGCCCAGCCTTTGACGGAATAACAACCGCCAGCGGACGTCAGCTCACCAACCCGCGCCGGGCGGCCTCCAGCGTGGCTTCGGCGCGCGACGAAATGCCCAGCTTGCGGTAAATGTCGCGCACGTAACCGGTCACCGTGTGGCTGCTCAGGCCCAGCAACTGGGCCACTTCGGAGGCCTTGTAGCCTTTGGCAATCAAGCGCAACACGTCCACTTCTCGATCAGACAAGCGCCTCGCAGACTCGGTGGTCGTCACGTCGGGTGGCTCGGGCAAGGGGTCGTTTCGGAAATGCTGCAGCACCCGGGCCGCAATGGAGGGCGAGAGCGCCGGTTCTCCCTGCTCAATGCGGTGCAGCTGAGCCACCACCACCTGCGCAGGCTGCGACTTCAGAATGTAGCC
>JAUXXN010000667.1 GCA_030684755.1 Hydrogenophaga sp. | reverse complement strand
ACACCATTGCCGATGTCGAGCGCGACACCGGCCTGTCCAAAGACACGTTGCGGGTGTGGGAGCGGCGCTATGGCTTCCCCACGCCCGAACGCGACACCTTGGGCGAGCGCCAATACGACGATACCCAATTGACGAGGCTGCGCCACATTCGCCGCCTGCTGGACGCTGGTCACCGCCCCGGCCAGGTGGTGGCCTTGCCTCTGGATCAATTGCTGGAACTGGGTACGCAGGTTGCGAGCGGGCAATCTCAACGTCCCGCTCAAATCCCGGCTGAAAATCCTGTCGGTGCGCAGCCCGCCTCATCCCCGGCACCGAAAGCGTACGCGCGTCGGGGGGCGTTGTCGGGCGGCGTGGGCGCTGCGCCGGTGGAGCAGTGGATGCTGCTGCTGCGCCAGCACCAGGCCCACGAACTGCGCCAGGCCATGCACCAATACCTGCTGACCCACGGCCTGGCCGCACTGATCCGCGATGGCGTCATCGCCATGAATATTCGCGTGGGCCAGTCGTGGCTGGACGGCCAACTCGCTGTGTTCGAAGAACACCTGTACACCGAAGTGGTGCAAGCCCTGCTGCGCTCCGCCATGGCCCAGGTCACTGCCAACCAGCCGTGCCAGCCGCCCCGCGTGCTGCTGACCACCGTGCCCGGCGAACCCCACGCTTTGGGTTTGCTCATGGCCGAGAGTTTCATGGTGCTGGCGGGCTGCGACACCGTGGCCCTGGGCGTGCAAACGCCGCTGCCCGACATCGTGGCCGCCGCCAGCGCTTACCGCGTGGATGTGGTCGCCTTGAGTTTTTCGGCGGTGCAAAACCCGCGAGACGTGCTGGCCGCCTTGGTACAGCTGCGCGAGCGACTGCCGACTTCGGTAGAAATTTGGGCCGGAGGCCAGTCGCCCGCGCTCTACCGCCAGACGCGCGGCCCGCGCGCGGCGCACCCCCCCGCGTTTTGGCCCATGGGCCAGCTCGACGACATCACCAGCGGCGTGGCCCGCTGGCGCGCCAGCGCGGCGCCAGCGCTGCTCGCACAGGTCCGCCCCACCGTGCTATCAGCCACTCCTCCCGCGCAAAGAACCCTACGATGAGCCCCACGACGAGCCCATTTCGCGGCAACAAAGCCAGCCTGCCCCAGAAGCCCTGCGCCGCCTGCGGTCGGCCCATGACTTGGCGCAAAAAATGGGCACGCAC
>JAUXXN010000665.1 GCA_030684755.1 Hydrogenophaga sp. | reverse complement strand
TGAAGAAGTGCGCGTCAGGCTTTGGCAGGAGCGTGAACTTGCGTTCTCCGGCGTGTGCGGTCAGGCCCGATGTGGCGGGCAGCGCAAGGTGACACGCAATTGCAGACTTGAGTGAGGTCGTTGGTTGCAAGTTGACCCTTTCGATCGAAGGCGTCTTTAAGATCCGGACCTACGAAAGAGTCCGCTAAACAACCGGCCGAACCAGCCATTGCCCGCCACCACAGGAGGAAGGGGCAGGGCTCCAAGCGCCACCAGCTTGTCTTCCAGCGCGGGCCAGCCGACACGCCTCGCAGCTTGCACAGGGGTCAGGCCATCGAACTCAGAGCGCAATGCGGGGTCAGCACCGGCAGCCAGCAAGAAATGAACAATGTTCTCCTGTCTGGCCAGGATGCTAGCCACCAGGGGAGTGGACAGAAATTCAGGATGGGCATAGTTGACGTCGACTCCTCTGCTGACGTGGTACTCGACCAAGGCGAGATCACCCTCCTCAGCGGCCGCAAACATTTCTTTCCAGTTTCCTCCGTCCATAGGTTCTCCAGTCAGATCAGAGCCACCTTGACAACAAGGTGTGCAAAACCGCAGGGTCAAGGGGCTTGTGCAGCACCAGATAGCCCTCGCGCTCGGCCTCCTGCAAATCCGGTGACGAAAATTCTCCACTGACCATAGCGCCACCTGCCTGCGGGCAACGACCCAGCACCGTCTTGAGGATCTCGAACCCGCTCTCACCCGAGCGAAGTCGCTGGTCGCAAAACACAGCATCGGGGGTGAATCCAGCGTCGAGATGTTGCAGCGCTTCCCGAGCAGTGGTGGCGTAGCGGCCGATAACGCCCCACCCCTCCAGCAATGCCTTCCACGCAGCCAACACCTGAGGGTCGTCATCGAGCACGAGGCAGCTGCCGTGCAGTTGCGACAGCGTTGTCGACGTTTCCACCTTGTGCTCGGGTCGATGGACCATGGCCACATGCACCGGTAGTCTCAGCCAGAAACGCGAACCTCGGCCAAGGCGAGACTGAAATCCCAACGAGGTATCCATGAGTCTGGCGCAGCGCGCCACCACTGCCAGCCCGAGTCCGTGACCTGCGCTGTCCAGGCGCCACGCGTGCTGGTTGCGAAAGTAAGGGGAGAAGATCTGTGCTCCGTCTTCTTCTGTGATACCCACGCCTGTGTCCCACACCTCAAGCTGCCAATGTGTATCGCGTCGCCGCAGCCCGATCAGGATGCCGCCCCGCTCGGTGTAGCGCAGGGCGTTGTGCACCAGGTTGACGAGCGCCTGGCGCAGCAGGCTCGGATCTGCCCACACATGGGCCTCGTCACGGGGCAACTGAATGCGCAGCGCCAGACCCCGCTGGTTCGCTTGTTCGCTGAAAAGAATAACGGTGTCGCGCAGCAAGCCCTTGATTGCCACCGGGGCAGCGCGCTGCTCGACGATGCCGTTTTCTAGCTTGGTCAGATCGAGCAAGGAGGTGAACATGAAGTTCATCGAGTTCATACCGATCTTCAGATCGGCCAGCAGCGGCTTGAGACCCGGATCCTGGTTGCGTTGGGCGATCGCTTCCACCAGCAACGACATGGCGTGAATCGGCTGGCGCAGGTCGTGGCTGGCGGTGGACAGGAAGAGGTTCTTTTCCTGCAGCGCAAGCTCGGCGCTTTGCCTTGCTACCTTGAGTTGTTCGATCAACTGCTGGCCGCGTTCTTCCAGCCGTACCTGTTCCACGAGGAATCGGTGGGCTGCAAGGGCATCGCGGTATACCGCGATGCCGAACAGGAGACTCAAGGGGAGTACATAGGGCCACTGCGCCGGAAAGGCCCAAACGCTCAACGCGATGCAGGCCACCCAACCAGTCAAGAAGAAGCGCAGGAACACGCTCAGGGAGGCGTTCTGGTGCGTGGCGTTGGACGCGGTGATGCTGGCAATTGACACATACAGCAGCAGCTCGAATTCGTAGGAAGAATGGCCCGCTGTCAGAACCACTGCCGCGCTCAGCCCCGCCCCGTGTAGCAGAGAGATGTGCTCGATCCGCGGCTGCCAAGTTCGCAGCATCGGATCGGCAGGTAGGCATTGCAGATCGTGGGTGAACCGCCGCTTGAGCACCTGCACGGCCATCGCCAATACAACGAAAAAACCAGCCCAAACAGCCAGCCAAGCGGCGTCCTGTCCCTGCGAAAACATCCACACGAGGGGTACGGCCACAAACGGCATGATCGAAATGCCGAACCTGTGACGCGCAAAGGACCAGTCCAACATCCGTACGCGACCGGCCGCTGAGAGGTCGCGCGTATCCTCCGGACGAAGGGCATTGAGCCACGGAGCCGCCGTCTCGCTCAGTCGCATGACGGGAGCTCCAGAACCAACCGCCGCCCGCGCAGGTGGGTCAATACCTCAACCCGGGTTCTCACGCCCAAGCGTTCCAGAATGCCAGTGAGGTGTTCCTTCACCGTGCTTTCAGAAACGCCGAGCTTCAGTGCGATGCGCTTGTTGGGAAGGCCGCGCAGCACCAGCGCCAGGATCTCGCCCTGTCGTGGCGTCAGGCCCAGTTCAGCGGGCGTCACATCCCACTCGCGGGTACGGGGTGCAGAGCTCCAGTGTGATGCATCGGACTCGAACCATCGCTGGCCCTCCAACAGGGCCGCAAAGGCCCGGCCAAAGTCCTCGGGCGAGGCCTGCTTGTGCACGAAGCCCTGCGCGCCCGCCATCTGCACTCGCTGTTGCACGGAGGGGTCATCGTCGCCGCTCATGGCCAGCCAGGGCGTCTCTCCGCAATGCAGGCGCCACTGCGCCAGCAAACCCAGGCTGCTGCTGCTGGCCAGCCAGACATCGGCCACCAACATCAGCGGGCAGCCGCGGGATTGCAAGAGATCTTTCACTTCGTCCCAGTTCGCAGTCACGCTCACCTTCATGTCGGCGTGTATAGATTGCAGGTATTGAGCCATGCCGCGACCCACCAGCGGGTGGTCGTCGAGCACGATGACGTAGGAATCTGGTTGCATGGAATGGTCGGTTGGGTGAGAGAAAGCTTAGCGTCCATCGGGTAGCCCTCGCTCGATGACCGACCAAGCGGGTGGCCATTACGGCTGGTTCAAAACCCTTGCGCCCTCGATCTGGGGCTTGCCTGCGCACAACTTGATCACGGGGATGACAATAGTCTTCATCATCCTCTTCCAAGCGCGGTCACACGGCTGTCACGGGAGTTCATCTTCGAGAGCACCCCGGTCGAGCACATGGATTGCTAACTGTGGAGAAGCGAACGCCCTGCAGATGGCAGTCATGCCGATCGAGGCCGCATCCGACACCTCATTGATGAGAAGGCAACCCTCATTTTCCAGTGCCCAGATCCATAAGGAAACCCTACCAAGGTCTGGTGTCTGTAGGCCACACCGTGCGTAGCAGATGGAGTCCCGACTTCAGTAGGGTTCACGGTCTCCCTGACGAATTCGAGAATTACCAAGTCATTCTCGAAGCAAGGAAACGTCATGCATCTCTCGCTAGATTTTTCAATTGCGTCGTGTCGCGTTTTCTGATCGCTTTGCCGGCGCTATGCCTCCAACTGCGAGCACTGCAGCGCAGGTGGTTCGGGCAAGCGCAGCGGTTGGGCCGAGTCTGGTCTTCCACAGACCGGTGACAAGTTTCCCGCATGGCGTATCGCCGCCAGTCGTTGTCCGCCATGCGCGCACAAGAACCGTCGATTGCAGCGATGTCCCGACTTGCCCCCCG
The DNA here is from genome assembly GCA_030684755.1 of Hydrogenophaga sp. Classification (GTDB taxonomy): domain Bacteria; phylum Pseudomonadota; class Gammaproteobacteria; order Burkholderiales; family Burkholderiaceae_C; genus Hydrogenophaga. The sequence goes on along the minus strand of JAUXXN010000665.1, from coordinate 1,603 downwards.
TGTAAGCCCACGCTGACTTCACCACCACAACCCAACGATCCGCCACCATGAGCACGACCATCGACAGCCGTTTTGAGGGCACCTCGTCCCGGGTCGAGACGCGCCAGCGGAGCGACGCCACCAGCTATGAGTCGGTTGGCGTCGGGCGCAGGCGGTCTCTGCAGGCCGCCCTAGTGGGCGCCCAACTGCGCTGGCTGGTTCGACCCTGGATGAGCCCACGCATATCCCTGCGCTTCCAACGGATCCTGACGAGTTTGCTGCGGTGGACCTTGCCCCAAGGCAAGGGTGTGATGACGCAACGGTTCCCCCTGAATGGCCGACCCTGCGATCGGCATGTGCCCCTGCACCCACTGGAAAGTGGCGCTGCCATCGTCTATTTCCACGGAGGTGGCTACACCGTGTGTTCTCCCGACACGCATCGAAGTCTCACACGCATGTTGGCATTGGAGGCTCGAATGGTGGTTCATGTGCCGGCGTACCGGCGCGCACCCGAAAACCCCTATCCAGCGCAGCTGGATGATGCTCGGGCATTGGTGGCCGCGCTGGAGCGCGAAGGTCTTGACGTACGAAAAATGATCTTTGCTGGAGACTCCACGGGCGCCCACCTGGCGCTGACGCTGGCTATTCAACGCAGAGACCTGGGTCTGTCTATGCCTCGGTCGCTGATTCTGATTTCCCCGTGTGTGGACTGGACGCTTGCCAGTCTGCCCACCACCAGCACGGACGCACTGCTGACGCACGCATGGGTGACCTGGACGCGCGATGGCTATGTGGCCACGGCCTTGCGCGGCACCCCGCTGGTATCCCCGATTCACGCCGACCTTCGCCACTTGCCTCCGGTCCTCATCCAGTCCTCAAGCAATGAGCTGTTCTGTCACGAGGCGCAGCGCTTGTACACCGCTCTGCTTGGGGCGGACGTGAGCGTGACATGGCAGGAATGGCACAGCCTGTGGCACGACTTTCAGATGCACGCCGCGCTGGTGCCCGAAGGGCGCGATGCGGTGCGCCGCATGGCCCGTTTTGCCCGGTCAGAGCCCGAACTTTTCCATACTTAAATGCATGAGTTGTCTGCAATTTACCGCTATTTCATGCGGTGCGTTGCATGGATAGTATCCAAGGCTGATTCCTTGTACCACTCTTGACACAACCTTTATGCCGTCCTCTTCCATTGCTACGGGACCCAAACCATTTTTCTTGTCCACAGCAAGCGGCTCAGACATGCGCAAGGCCATGTTCTGGGATCGCATAGCCGACAAGTACGCAGCGGACCCGATTGAAGACATCGCTGGATATGAAGCCACGTTGAAGCGTGTACAAGACTTTCTGTCTGACGACCAAGACGTGTTGGAAATCGGCTGCGGAACCGGAACAACAGCGCTGCGACTGGCGCCCTTAACCCATCGTTGGTTGGCAACCGATCTTTCGACCAACATGATCTCCATCGCCCGCCAGAAGCTGGCTGCTCAGCCTGTGCCGCAATTGAGTTTCGAGGTGGCTGACGCAGACGCACCGGTTTTTGGATCGGGCGTCTTTGATGCCTTGATGGCATTCAATCTGTTGCATCTGGTGAGCGATCTCGATCATGCGCTGCAATTGGCGGTGC
>JAUXXN010000664.1 GCA_030684755.1 Hydrogenophaga sp. | reverse complement strand
TCGATGATGACGCGCCAAGCCGGTCATTTCTTCTTTGAACCCAAAAGCTACGACCACGTCAACCAAGCCACACACGAACACAAAGAAGACATCAAGGTGGGCTACAACCTGTTCCGCAAAATGGTGCTGATGACGCTGTGGGCTGCTGTGCCAGTGCTGTTGCTGATCTCACCCGATGTGTTCGGCACCATCGAGCCACACGCCGACTGGAACGGTTATGCGCGCGACGTGGGCGCCGCCTGGCTGTTCATTGGTGTGGGCGGTTTGCTGTTCCGCACGGTGCACCTGTTCTTTATTCAAGACGTGCGCACCGGCCTGGCCTGGATGACCAAGATCATCACCGACCCCTTCAACGACGTGGTGCTGTACCACAAAGCCCCGCTGCACCTGCTGCGCGGCGAGCTGATCGACCCCGCTTACTACGGCCAGCGCGGCTGAGTCAGCGGTTCTGTCATTGAGAAGCGCACAGTGCCCCCATCCCAACCTTCCCCCAGCGGGGGAAGGGGCAAGACACCCCCACCCATTCGCTTAGGCCCGACCCAACACCCGGGCCACCACCTCGCGCAGAATGCCGCGCCGGATGGTTTTGTTGCTTTGGCCTTCAATCGGCACCCACCAGCCTTGCGCTTGCATGTCGTGCCCGGCTTGCACGCAGCGGGCCAACACCTCGTCAAAGTCGGCCTCGCTGAAGTTCAGGCTGAAGATCATGCGCCCGGTGCCGACCCAGCTCAGGGCCAGGCCGCGCCAGCGCATTTGGTATTGCAGCATCCAGTTGTAGCGCGAGGGCTCGGTGTAATACAGGCTCCAAATGCTCAACATATTCGCCACCCGCATCGGCAGCCCCTCGGCCTGCATGGTGTCGTTGAAGCGCTGCGCCCGTGCGTTCCAGCGCGCTTCTTGGCCGCCGTACATCGCCTGCACCTCGGGTGTTTCCAGCCGACGCAAAAAGGCGTTCATGCCGCCCATCACATACGGATGGGCGTTGAAGGTGCCGCGTGCAAAACACAGGTCGGCGGGCCGCTCGGGGCGGTAGCGCTGCATCAGCGCATGCGGGCCGCACACCACGCCCACCGGGTATCCCCCGGCCAGGGTTTTGCCGTAGGTCACCAAATCGGCCTTGACGCCGAAGTATTCCTGCGCGCCACCGGGTGCCAGCCGAAAGCCCAGAAACACCTCGTCAAAAATCAACACAATGCCGCGCTCGGTACACACCTCGCGCAGGCGCTGCAACCAGGCGGTGTAGGCGGCTTTGTCGTAATGGGCGCTGCGGCTGCTGTCCACCAGCGCCGAATCGGCGGGCGCGGCGCGGTTGGGGTGCATGGCTTGCAGCGGGTTGATGAGCACGCACGCAATGTCTTTGCGCGTGCGCAACACCTGCAAGCTGCGCTCGCTCATGTCAGACAAGGTGTAGGTTTCGCGCGGCGGCAGCGGGTTGCCGGGGCCGGGCTGCACGTCTTCCCACCAGCCGTGGTACGCGCCACAAAAGCGCACCAAGTTTTTGCGCCGCGTGTGGTAGCGCGCCAGACGCACCGCTTGCATCACCGCCTCGGTGCCCGACATGTGAAACGACACCTCGTCTTGCCCCGAAAGGGCGCGCAGCCGCGCAATGTTGTCGGCCACGCACGGGTGGTAAGCGCCCAGCACCGGCCCCAGCGCTTGGCCCAGTGCCGCGCCCTCGGCCATGGTTTCTTTGTAAAAGTCCACGCCAAACACATTCACGCCATACGAACCCGTCAGGTCCATCAAGCGGTTGCCGTCCATGTCGGTCAGGCACACGCCGTCGGCCGACTGCACAAACGCGCCCACCTTCAGCCGTTCGCTCACGATCGGGCTGAACTGAAACGGCACCCGGTATTTGCCGGTGAACTGCAGGTCGGCCAAACCCTCGCGGGCTTGCGCCGTCAGCGCCAGCGTTTTGGCATAGCGCTCGGCAAAACCAGCGCACAACACATCAAACGCCGCACGCCTTTGCTGCGCCACCGCATCGGGCACGCCGTCGCAGTTAAAGAAACGTTCCTCGTCGTAGGCATAGCCCGGCAACAGCCGCGCCACGCGCTTGGCCATGCGCGAATGGCCCGCGAGCGAGCGGTGTTTGGCGCGCGAAAGCTCCAAGCGGCGCTTGAGGGATGGCAGTGCCAGGGCCGCCAAAACGGCGGGGATTGCGAATTCCAGAACGGACATAGATCGACTTTCATTGAATGGCCATCCTGCTTTTTTATTTCACCCCCATGACACCCACATGAATATCCGAACCGCATTGCAACGCATCGCACTCAACGAAGACCTGAACTTTCTGTTCACCAACCGCGTCCCGCGCATCGCCCTCACCCGCTTCATGGGCCGCTGGAGCCGCATCCGCCACCCGTGGGTGCGCGACCTGTCCATGGCCATCTGGAAAGCTTTTTCCGACCTCGACCTGAGCGAAGCCCGTAAGACCCACTTTGATAGCCTGCACGACTGCTTCATCCGCGAGCTGAAACCCGGCCTGCGCCCCATCGACGCCCGCCCCGGCGTGCTCACCAGCCCCAGCGACGGCATCGTCGGCGCCATGGGCCGCATCGACAGCACGCCCGACGGCACCGACGCCCAGCTGTTCCAGGCCAAGGGCTTTCCGTACCGGCTGCTCGATTTGCTGGGCGACGACGCGCGTGGGCGCGCACTGGCGCAGCAGCTGCAAGGCGGCAGCTTTGTCACGCTGCGCCTGACCTCCAGCATGTACCACCGCTTTCACGCGCCGTGCGAGGCCACGCTGGAGCACGTCACCTACATCAGCGGCGACACCTGGAACGTCAACCCCATTGCCCTCAAGCGGGTAGAGCGGCTGTTTTGCCGCAACGAACGCGCGGTGCTGCAACTGCGCCAGCCCGACGGCGGCCTGCTGGTGCTGGTGCCGGTGGCGGCCATTTTGGTGGCCAGCATGCGGCTGCACGCGCTCGATGTGCCGCTGAACCTGCGCTACCGTGGCCCGAACCAACTGCCCTGCTCAGCTCACTACCAGCAGGGCGAAGAAATGGGCTGGTTTGAACACGGCTCCACCATTCTGGTGCTGACCCCGCCCGGCTTTGAGCCCGCGCCCGGCCTGGCCGACGGCCTGCGCCTGCGCATGGGGCAAGCCCTGCTGCAACGCAGCGCCGCCCACACCCAGCCACCCTCACCGCCAGCGCCATGACCCGCGTCGACCTGATCTATTTCAACGCTGGGGGTGGCCACCGCGCCTCGGCGCTCGCGCTGCAATCGGTGCTGCGCGAACCGCCCTACGCCTGGGACGTGCGCCTGGTCAACCTGTTCGAGGTGCTCGACCCCGCAGACCACTTCCGCCGCATCACCGGCAAAGCCCCTGAAGATTGGTACAACCAACGGCTCGCCCGAGGCTGGACCCTGGGCCTGTCGCAAGAACTGAAACTGCTGCAAAGGCTGATCCGGCTGGGCCACCCCAGCCTGCTCAGTCGGCTGCAAAACCACTGGAACGCATCGCGGCCCGAGCTGGTGGTGTCGCTCATTCCCAACTTCAACCTCGCGCTCTGCGAGAGCCTGCAAACCGCCTTGCCCCAAGTGCCGTATGTCACCGTGCTGACCGATCTGGCCGACCACCCGCCCCATTTCTGGATCGAATGCCACCCGAAACAGCATGTGGTTTGCGGCACGCCGCGCGCGGTGCAACAAGCCCGCGCCATCGCCCACCCAGCACAACCCATCCACGCCACGTCGGGCATGGTGCTGCGCCCCGAGTTCTACCAACCGGCCCTGTGGGACAAAGCCACCCGGCAGCGCCAACTGGGCCTGGACCCCACCCGCCCAACCGGCTTGGTCTTGTTTGGCGGCCACGGCTCCAAAGCCATGCTCGGCATTGCCCAGCGGCTGGCCGACACGCAGCTGATCTTGGTTTGTGGTCACAACACCGCGCTGGCCAACCGGCTGCGCGCCCTGCCCGCCAGCGCACCGCGCTTGGTGGTGGGCTTCAGCACCGACATACCCGGCCACATGCAACTGGCCGACTTCTTGATTGGCAAACCCGGCCCCGGCAGCGTGAGCGAAGCCGTGCAACAAGGCCTGCCCGTGATCGTGGTGGACAACGCCTGGACCATGCCCCAAGAGCGCTACAACGCCGAATGGATTCTGGACAACCAAGTCGGCCTGGTGCTGAAAAGCTTTCGCAACGTGCATCGGGCGGTGGCCCAACTGGTGGACGCGCTCGACACCTACCGCGCACAGGTGCGGCGCATCCGCAACCGCGCCCTGTTTGAAGTGCCCGTCATCCTCAGCCAGGTGCTGCAACAGGCCCGCAGCGAACACAGCCACACCGAATGCCTCAGCACAGCGCCGCGTTAAGCTCCCGGGGTTACCTCTCCAGCGAACCCCAGAAACACCCATGCTCACCGGCGAACTCAAAAGCAAAATCGACCACATCTGGAACGCCTTCTGGTCTGGCGGCATAGCCAACCCCATTGAAGTTATTGAGCAAATCACCTACCTGCTCTTTTTGCGCCGCCTCGACGACCTGCACACCCTGGAAGAAAACAAGGCCAACCGCCTGGGCCGCCCCATGGCGCGCCGCGTCTTCCCCTACGGCCACGACCCCAAAGGCCGCCACTACGAGACGCTGCGCTGGAGCCGCTTCAAAAACGAAGCCCCCGCCGAAATGTTTGAAACCCTGAGCGAACACGTCTTCCCCATGCTGCGCACCCTGGGCGCCAACGGCAGCCACCCCAGCGACGGCTCCACCTACGCCCAGCACATGAAAGATGCCCGCTTCACCATCCCCACACCCGCGCTGCTGGCCAAGGTGGTCGATTTGCTGGACGCCGTGCCCATGGACAACCGCGACACCAAGGGCGACCTGTACGAATACATGCTGGGCAAAATTGCCAGCGCGGGGCAAAACGGCCAGTTCCGCACGCCGCGCCACATCATCCAACTGATGGTGGAGATGACCGCGCCCACCCCCACCGACACCATTTGCGACCCCGCCAGCGGCACCTGCGGTTTCTTGGTGGCCGCAGGCGAACACCTGCGCACACACCACGCCAGCCTGTTTCACGACCCCGCGTTGAACCAGCATTTCAACCACGGCATGTTCCACGGCTACGACTTCGACAACACCATGTTGCGCATCGGCAGCATGAACATGCTGCTGCACGGCGTGGAAAACCCCGCCATCACTTACCGCGATTCGCTCGGCCAGCAACACGGGCTCGAAGAAAACCGCTACAGCCTGGTGCTGGCCAACCCACCGTTTGCCGGCAGCCTAGACTATGAAAACGTGGCCAAAGACCTGCTGCAAACGGTGAAAACCAAAAAGACCGAGCTGCTGTTTCTGGCCCTGTTTTTGCGACTGCTCAAACCCGGTGGCCGGGCGGCGGTCATCGTGCCCGACGGCGTGCTGTTCGGCAGCAGCACCGCCCACAAAACCCTGCGCAAGATGCTGGTGGAAGACCACAAACTCGACGCCATCGTCAGCCTGCCCGGCGGCGTGTTCAAGCCCTATGCCGGCGTGAGCACCGCCATCGTGTTCTTGACGAAAACCAACAGCGGCGGCACCGACAACGTGTGGTTTTACGACCTGCAAGCCGACGGCTGGAGCCTGGACGACAAACGCCAGCCCCTGCTGCCTGAAGACAAACTGGGCACCCGCCCGGCACAAGCCCTGAGCGAAGCCGAACACGCCAAAAACAACCTGCCCGACGTGCTCCAACGCTGGCAGTCCCTGACTTCACCCCCTCTCCCGCTTGCGGGAGAGGGCGGGGGTGAGGGCTCCCCGCCTCCCGAATCCCACCGCCCCCGCACCGCCCAAAGCTTCCTCGTCCCCAAAGCCGACATCGCCGCCAACGGCTACGACCTGAGCCTGAACCGCTACCGCGAAGTGGTGCACCAGCAGGTGAACCACCGCGCCCCCGCCGACATCTTGGCCGAGCTGGCGCGGCTGGAAGAAGAGATCGCGCAGGGGACGAAGGCGCTGGCGGAGATGTTGAAGTGAGCGGGGTCGAGTTCGGCTCGCTCTTTCTGTTCATACGAAACGGTATGAATATCAAACAAGATAAATCAGGCGATGGCCTGCCTATTTCCAGAATTGAAACCATCGCGGCGTCTGTAGTTGATCCTGAGCGCGTCGGCTACGCTGGTTTAGACAAAACGAATTGCCGGGATTGGTTGCTGAAAGCGGGTGACATTCTTTTCAGCCACATCAACAGCGTCGAGCATGTCGGCAAGTGTGCTGTGTACCGAGGTATCCCGGAACAGCTGGTGCATGGCATGAACCTGCTGTGCCTTAGGCCAGATCCGTCTAGGCTCGACCCTGAGTTCGGCAAGTACTTGATCAGAAGCGCTAGCTTCAAGACCAGCTTGTCAAATTTCATCAACAAAGCGGTCAATCAAGCCAGTGTCTCGATTGGTAATCTACGGACCATTCCAGTCTCGCTCCCACCCCTCCCCGAACAACGCCGCATCGCCGCCATCTTGGACCAGGCCGAAACCCTGCGAACCCAGCGCCGCGCCGCCCTCGCCCAACTCGACAGCCTCACCCAATCCCTCTTCCTCGACATGTTCGGTACTGAGAAAGCCAAGGAGTGGCCCACGACTACCATCGCTGACATTACGGACGAGCAAAACGGTTCGATTCGCACAGGCCCCTTCGGCAGCCAACTGCTGCACAGCGAATTTGTGGGCGAAGGCATTGCAGTCCTCGGCATCGACAACGCGGTTGCCAATGAGTTTCGATGGGGAGAAAGGCGATTCATCACCCAAGCAAAGTACCGCGAACTCCAGCGTTACACCGTTCGCCCTGGCGATGTGCTTATCACGATCATGGGCACTTGTGGCCGTTGTGCAGTGGTACCCAACGGCGTACCGGTCGCCATCAACACAAAACACTTGTGTTGCATCACGGTCGATCAAAAAAAGTGCCTCCCCCTATTTCTGCACGCGTACTTTCTGCGCCACCCGTCGGCCCGCAAGTACCTTGAGCAAACCGCCAAGGGCGCAATCATGGCGGGCCTGAACATGGGCATCATCAAGGCGATGCCTGTCTCACTCCCCCCTCTCCCCCTCCAACAAACCTTCGCCACCCGCATCCAAGCCATCGAAGCCCTGAAAACCCAACACCGCGCCGCGCTGGCCGCGCAAGACGCGCTGTTCGCCTCGCTGCAGCAGCGCGCCTTTGCCGGCACGCTGTGAACCACGTCAAGACGCTCAAAACACCAAAAACCAATTTTTCAAACTATTTCTTGTAGATTTTCAGCAAAAAATCAATCCAAGAATATGATTCCGGCATGTTGATCGATTTTTCCATCACCAATTACCGGTCCATCCGCGAACGGCAGACGCTGAGCTTGGCGGCGTCGGCCTACTTCAAGGAGCTGGAGGAGCTGAACACATTCGACGCCGGCACGGGCGAAAAGGCGCCGCGCTTGCTGCGGTCGACGGTGCTGTACGGGCCCAACGCCTCGGGCAAGAGCACGCTGATCCAGGCGCTGGATTTCATGCAGGACCGGGTGCTGCACTCGCAGAAGGAGAGCCAGGTTGGCGACGAGATCGACACCGTGCCGTTCAAGCTGAGCGCGGCTTCGCGGGCGGACGACAGCGAGTTCGAAATCGCCTTCGTGGAACGGGGGGTGCGCTACGAGTACGGCTTTCGCTGCAACCGCCAGCGCTTCACCGAGGAATGGCTGTACGCCTACCCGCAAGGGCGGGCGCAGAAGTGGTTCCACCGGGTGTTTGACGCCGAAGCGGGCAAGGACGCGTACAAATTCAGCAGCCTGTTCGAGGGTGACCGCAAGCGGCAGGACTGGAAGGACCTGACGCGCTCGAACGCGCTGTTCCTGTCCACCGCGATCCAGCTGAACAACGAGCAGCTGAGGCCGGTGTTTGACTGGTTTCAGCACCGGTTGAGGGTGGTGACGTCCACGGCCGACCTGAACACCTACTACACGGTGGATCTCTGCAAGACGCAGACAGAGAAGGCGAAGGTGGTGGCGTTCATGAACTCGGCCGACTTGTCGATTGCCGACATCCGAGTGAAGACCACGGACTTTTCGCCAGACGTGCTGCCGAAGACGATGTCGGCCACGCTGAAAGAGGACCTGATCCGCCGCATGAGCGGGAAGGCACTGACCACGCTCAAGTTCGTCCACAGCGATGCCCAGACGGGCGAACCCGTGGAGTTCGACGAAGACGAGGAATCTGACGGGACTCGCGCCTTGTTTGCCTTTGCGGGCCCGTGGCTGGACGTGACGGAGAACGAACGAGTACTCGTGGTGGACGAACTGGACACGAGTCTGCACCCGCTGCTGGTACACCACCTCGTGAAACTGCTGCATCACCAAGGCACCAGGGCACAGCTGATTTTCACCACGCACGACACGACTCTGCTGAGCCAGAAACTGCTGCGGCGCGACCAGGTGTGGTTCATGGAGAAAGACGCGGCGCGCGCCACGCAGCTGTACCCCCTTTCACAGTTCAGCACGCGTGAAAACGAAGCGGTGGAGCGCGGCTACCTGAACGGGCGCTACGGCGGCATTCCGTTCCTGAAGGACCTGGACTTCTATGGGGTCTGACAACCTGTTCCACAAACGCAAGGCGCGCAAGGCGGCGGAACTGGTGCGGGGTGCAGCCACACGGGCGCAGAGCCCGCGGGTGCTGATCGTGTGCGAGGGCGAGAAGACCGAGCCGCTGTACCTGAACGACCTGAAGGCGGACCTGCGCATCCGCCCGGCGGCGGTGAAGATCGCGCCGCACAACGGATCGTCACCCGACCGGGTGGTGGCGCATGGCCGGGCGCTGTATGAAGAAGACGCCAGACAGGGCGACAGCTTTGACGCGGTGTATTTCGTGTTTGACCGTGACAAGCACCCCACCTATGCGGCAGCACTGCAGGCTTTGAACGACTGCAAGGCGGCGGGCAA
>JAUXXN010000658.1 GCA_030684755.1 Hydrogenophaga sp. | reverse complement strand
CAGCTCAGGGCGGCCGGGAATATTCTTGGCATTGAGCTGCTGGACCACATCATTTTTAACCGCGCTGACTACTTCAGCTTTTTGGAAGCTGGGCGGCTGTGAGCGGCGCTGGCGCTGTGAGACAGATCATGGGCATGTCGTACAGCCTGATGGTGCTGGAAAGCGGACCACCCGAAGGGCCGCCGCACCGGAGCGCTTTTCCCGAGAGATGGGAGCCCGGTTTGACGGGCCTACTACAGCAAATACGCCAGCAGTTCTGTGGGGCGGCAGACAAACCCACGAACATCATGAAAGTTGCCAGGAGCATGGCGGTCTGAAGCTGTTTGCCGAAGAGCTGATGCAGGCGGTATTTAACTGGCGAAGCCGGTCAGGGGCCTGACAGTTTGTAGGGTATTGGGTGTGCATCGCTGGATGCATCGCTGGATGCATAGCGCCCGTTTTGCCATCACCCCCCAGGCCGCCCATCCCGTGTGTTCACCGCCGCAGGCGCTTGCGGATCGGTCAGCAGCTTCACGGTAAAGACCGCGCCGGTGCCGTCGCTGCGGTTCCCGGCTTCGAGGCTGCCACCGTAGCGTTCCAGCAGGCCTTGGCTGATCCACAGGCCCAGGCCGTTGCCATCGTTTTTGGTGGTGAAAAACGGGCGGAACAGGCGTTCTTGCACGCCGGGAGCCAGGCCCGGGCCGCTGTCAAACACGCCCAGTTGTGCGCCCAGTTGCGCGCCGGGTTGGGGCGTGTCGCCTTCAGCAAACACACAGTCGCGCGTTTCCAGCCGCAGCACCCCGCCTTGCGGCATGGCCTGCAAGGCGTTGATCAGCAGGTTGATGATGACTTGTTGCAATTCTTGGCGGTTGAAGCCCACGCGCTGGGTGGCTTGCAGGCTGCGTTGCACCTCAATGCGGGTTTGCGCCAGCAGGTGCGCCACCAGCACCAGACAGTCGTCCACGGTGCGGTTCAGGTCCAGCGTTTCCACATAGCCTGCGTATTCGGTGGGGCGGGCGTATTGCAGCAGTTGCGTGACGATCAGACGCATGCGCTCCACCTGTTCGTCCAGCAGTTTCAACTCGTCTTTGACCGGTTGAGCGTGCGCGCCCAGTGTGTCGCGGATCAGGTCCAGGTTGCCTTGCATCACGGCAATCGGGTTGTTGATTTCGTGGGCGATGCTGGCGGTGAGCTGGCCGATGGCCGCCAGTTTTTCGCTTTTCACCAGCTGTTGCTGTGCCTGCTGCAACGAGGCGTTGCTGGCTTCGAGCTCGCGGGTGCGTTCGGCCACTTTGTGGTCCAGCTCGTCGCCCCAGCGTTGCAGGGTGCGGGTTTTGTCGTCGATCACATCCAGCAACTGGTCCAAGTGGGCGGCGAGCGCGCCGAGTTCGTCGCGGGCGGGCAGGGCGCCCACGCGGGCCTGCGGCTGGCCTTCTTCGACCCGCTGCATGGTGTGGTTCATGCGCTCCACCGGCTGAAAAATGCTGCGCGCCCAGCGCACCGAAAACCAGGCCGAGAGCGCCATCACAGCCAGAAAAATGAGGCCCATGACGCCGATCATGGCCAGCCGCACCAGCCGAAACGGCGACTCCAAATAGCCCACATAGAGCATGCCAATGCGTTGCCCGGCGGCGTCCAGCAGCGGGTCGTAGGCCGACACATACCAGTCGTTCACCACAAAGGCGCGGTCCAGCCAAGTCTGGCCCCGTTCCAACACGCGTTCGCGCACGGTTTGCGAGACGCGGGTGCCGATGGCGCGCTGTTCTTGGAACAGGCGCACGTTGGTGGTGATGCGCACATCGTCCAGAAACAGCGTGGCCGTGCCTTCGCTGCCAAAGGGAAGCGAGCCTTCGGGGTAGACGATGCGGTTGATGTGGTCAATAAAGTCCAGGTTTTGGTTCAGCAGCAGCCCACCGGCCAGCAGGGCTACGACCTGGCCGGAGGCGTCGCGCACGGCTTGCAGGGCGATGACGACCATGGCCCGGTCTTCTTGGCGGCGGCTGTCGGGCGCCGCGTTGCGGGTGGACACCAGCGGAATGTTCAAGCGTGGCAGCAGTTGCGGCGCCATGTCGGCGATGCTGGCGGCGTCCAGCCGCATCAGCCGCGCTGCGCGGGCGGCACTGGGTTGCATGGCCTCTGTAACCAGGCTGCGCAGGTCGGCGGGCAAATCGGCGGGCGGGTTGCCGGGCCAATCGCCGGCTGGTTGCGTGCCATGTGCGCTGGCCAGGGCTTGCCCGTTGGGGCCGTAAATCAGCAAAAAGTCCAGCCGCAGTTCTTGCCGCGCTTCGTCCAGCCGCTGGCGCAGGCTGGCTGGACCTGCGGTGGCTGTTGGGTCGGTGCCGCCTGCAGCGGGCAGGGCGCCCAGCAAGCGTTGCGAGCCGGCCACCCCGCGTGTGCCGCTGCCCACCTCAATCAGCACTTGGTCAAAGTAGCCGCGCGCCACCGCCAGGTCGCTGCGTACTTTGGTGATGAGCAGCCGGTCGTAGGTGATGTTGCTCCACACCGCAATGGCCAGCACCAGCAGCGGAAACACCACCAGCAGCGGCAGCAGCGCCATGGCCAGCAGCTTGTTGCGCACCGACGCGGCCAGCCAGCGCGCCGGGCGGTTTGTCACTGGCGGCCCCACTCGGCCACGCGGCGCTCCAGCGTGCGGCGCGACACGCCCAGCAACAACGCGGCCTGGGTTTTGTCGCCCTGCACCGATTCGAGTACCGACACGATGTGCTGCTTCTCCAGCGTGTGCAGGTCGGTGGGCGGTGGGTTGCCGGTGCTGCGCTGTGCGCGGGTGCCGGGGTAGAGGGCCGACACGTTGAGGGCGCCCAAAATCAGCGAGCGCTCAATCAAGTTGCGCAGCTCGCGCACATTGCCCGGCCAATCGTATTGCTGCAAAAAGTCCATTTCTTGCGGGCTGATGCGCAGTGGCTCCACGCCCAGCGAGGGCGCCAGCTGCGCCATGAAATGCGCCACCAGTTCGGCAATGTCTTCTTTGTGTTCGCGCAGCGGCGGCAGGCTCAGGTCCACCACCTGCAGGCGAAAGTACAGGTCTTTGCGAAACCGCCCGGCGGCCACTTCGTCGGCCAGGCGGCGGTTGGTGGCGGCCATGATGCGCAGGTTCACCGGCACCAGTTGCTCACTGCCCACCGGGCGTATGTTCAGGTCTTCAATGGCGCGCAGCAAGGTGGCCTGAATCGGCAGCGGCAGTTCGGCAATTTCGTCCAAAAACAGCGTGCCGCCCTGGGCATAGTGAAACAGGCCGTCGCGTGCATGCGAAGCGCCGGTAAAAGCGCCTTTGGCGTGGCCAAACAACTCGCTTTCAATCAGATCGGGTGACACCGCCGCGCAGTTGACCGGCACAAAAGGGCCGTTGGCCCGGGCGCTTTGGGCGTGCAGTTCGCGCGCCATCAGCTCTTTGCCGGTGCCCGACTCGCCTTGCAGCAGCACCGTGCTGTTGACCGGTGCCACCCGCTGGATGGCGCTGCGCAATTGCTGCATGGGCTGCGACGAACCCACCAGCGACAGGCCGCGGCCCACCGGGCAGGCGGCGGCGCGGCGCAGCACAAAGTTTTCTCGGCGCAGGCGTGAGCGCTCAAAGCAGTGTTTGATGGCGTTCAGAATTTGCGGCACCCGAAACGGCTTCAAGATGAAGTCGGACGCGCCCGCCCGCAGCGCCTCGATGGCGGTGTCCAGGTCGGCAAACGCGGTGATCAAAATCACCTCACCGCTGAAGCCATGGTCGCGCAGCTCTTTGAGCCACACCACGCCGTTTTTGCCGGGCAGCGAAATGTCCAGAATCACCAAATCCACATGGTGTGTTCGCAGCCACTGCGCGCCGTCTTCTGCACTGCCTGCGCTCATCACCAACTGGCAACGCGGGGCCAGTGTTTTGACCAAAAAGTTGAGCATGCCCTGCTCGTCGTCCACGATCAGAATGGACCAATCGGGCCAGCCTTCGAGCAGTTTTTCGGGGGAAGAAGGGAAAAAAGAGGGTTCCACCCGGCGGCATTCTACGGACTAAGCCTACAAAATCACTTGGGTATTGACGTTAATCCGACCCGCCAACCCGTGTTTGCCGGGTGCGACAAACCGCCCAGCATGCGACAACTTGTCGCAACCGCCGAAGCGCTGGCTTTTGGCTTGGGTGGTGTGACCCACCCGATGGAGCCGTTGGGCCGGGCGTGGGCACAGGTGTTTGTCTGGGTGGTGCTCTGGTGACGTGCGCAGGCGCTCAATCGCGGTGGGCTTCAGTGCATAAGCTTTTGCTTATGGCACGTTTCTGGCTGTGTTTTTTGGGCTTCGCTGCCGCCTGCGCGCCGTGTCTGCCCGCACTCGGTACAAACCCGGGGTCTGATGTGCGGCGTGGCTTGCGTTGCCGGGGTGTGAGGGATAGATTTCACGTATGCAAAAAGCCCACAAGCGCCGCCGCTTTGCACGCTTGGGGCACACATTCAACCAGGAGACATGCATGCGCAAGCCCCATTCCGAGCCCGACGGCGGCACCCGCCTGAACCGCCGAACCCTGTTTGCCGGTGCCAGCACCGTGGGCGCATTGGCCGCCGCTGCCGTGCTGATTCCCCGCGTCACCACCGAAGAGCCAGCGGCCACCGCGCCGCGCAAGATGCCCGAAAAAGGCGGTGGCTACACCCTGTCTGACCACGTCAAGCAGTACTACAAAACCACCCTGATTTGAGCCGGCAGGAGAACCACCATGTTGCTGACCAAAAAAACCCCGGGTACCGGTGCCAGCCGTGCCCAAAGCACCCTCGTTCACAGCTTGCAGCGCGGCCTCTCAGCCGCCTTGCCCACCATGGACCGTCGCAGCTTTTTGCGCCGCTCAGGCCTGGGTGTGGGCGTGGGCTTGGCCGCCACGCAACTCGTGCTGGTGAAAAAAGCCAAAGCCGCTGCCGGTGGGTCCATTGATGGCACCGGCAAGATCGAAGTTAAGCGCACCGTCTGCACCCACTGCTCGGTGGGTTGCGCGACCGACGCCATCGTTGAAAACGGTGTCTGGGTGCGCCAAGAGCCGGTGTTCGACTCGCCCATCAACCTGGGCGCCCATTGCGCCAAAGGTGCGGCCCTTCGCGAACACGGCCACGGCGAATACCGCCTGCGCTACCCCATGAAGCTGGTGAATGGTAAGTACCAGCGCATCAGCTGGGACACCGCGCTGACCGAAATCACCGCCAAAATGAAAGAACTGCGCGAGGCCAGCGGCCCCGACTCGGTGTACTTCGTGGGCTCCTCCAAACACAACAACGAGCAGGCCTATTTGCTGCGCAAGTTTGTGAGCTTCTGGGGCACCAACAACT
>JAUXXN010000657.1 GCA_030684755.1 Hydrogenophaga sp. | reverse complement strand
CTGATGGCCGACGAGCAGGTGCTGATATGGACACCCACCCCGTTGATGTTTGAAGCACCCCCGGGCCAGAACCAGCCCAACGGTATCGTGCTTGGCCCGAGCACGCTTGAGAAATTGCCCGCTGCCGTGGGTTTGGTGGCTGCTGTGGCTGGCGACGGCCCGCCAATTGGCAAGCAGCCCATGCAGGCGGAGGCGGTGAAGGCGGTGATGGAGGCCATCAAGGCGGTGCCGCCCGCGCCGTTTGACCTGTCTAGGCTGGCCCGGGTGTTTTCGTCGAAGTTTCAGTTCATTGAAACGACGCTGAAAGGGGCCGAACTGACCAAGCGCGAGATGCGGCTGGACAGCTTGATTTTGAACGCAGATGCGCCCGAAGAGCTGCGCCCTTTGCTGCACACCACCATCCAGCCCTTCAACTCGGACGCCGACAAAACGGTGGATGTGCCGGTGCTGATCAATGGTGAGACCGCCTACCGCGCCAATGGTCAACCGCACATGAAGCCCACCAAGCAGGCGGACATTCACGCCTACTGGAGTGAGCTGACGGGCCGGTACATCATCAACATGCCGGGGTTTGGAAAGATCATCAGACAAGCGGATAAAGCCAAGTTCGAGGCCGAACGGCTTGCGTTTGAACAGGTGCTGCGCGATTGGGTCACAGGCTTCAAAAGCCAAGTAGACGGCGACCACGCTGTGCGGGTCAAGCGGGTGGTTGATTTGATTGCACTGCGCATGCGTGGGGTGAACGAGGGGAATCGCTTACCCCGTGAGCGCATTGAAGACTTGGTACGCGATGGATTGAGCAAACTGCGGGTGATTGAGCCCAGCGTGAAGGTGATTTACAAGAACTTCACGGTGGAGTCCACCCGCGACCAAGAATTTGTTGATGCTCTGAAAAAGGTGGTTCCTAAAGACGAGCTGACCGATTGGTTCTCGGTTTTCGATGCCGCCCCAGCCGTGCCGCTGAAACGCTGACTCTTGGCGGGTGTGGACGCTGGCGGTTCGACTGGAAAGACTGCGCAGCTCAAAGACCGAAGACCACGACAACGCCCGCGATGTGGATCGGTACGTCTTCAAAGTGCTGACCGACCGCTACAACCTCGACAAAGACGATTTGGCGTGACAGTCACGAAAAAACTACACGCCCTTGAACGCGACAAGCTGCCCGCTGTTGACCTCTGCACGCTGCCCTGCTGGGTGGAAGTTCCTGCTTTGTCGGTGCTGCACTGGGGCAAGTTGCCTACAGATTGCCTACAAGGTCAAACCCAGAAACAACAAAGCCCGGTAAAAACCGGGCTAAGTCGTTGATTTATATGGGGTGGCTGATGGGGCTCGAACCCACGACAACAGGAATCACAATCCTGGACTCTACCAACTGAGCTACAGCCACCGCAAGCCTTGAATTATAGCGTGAAAAAAATCAGCTTTTCAGGCGTTCCACGCAGATTCCTTGATCAACTCGCTGGCAATGCAGCAGGCTTGGGTGCTGGCACCTTGATGCGGACCTTGAAACGCTCCTTCAAGGTGTCGTAGTAGGCCATGCTTTCGGCAGACGACCACCACTGGCTGTATTGCTGCACCTCTTGCGCCAGAGCTTGCGCGTCGCGTGGTTGGCGCGGCAGCACCTTGTCCACCTTGACGATGGTGTAACCCTGATCGGCCAGATTCACACCAACCCAGGCGGGCAACTGTTTAGGATCTGCGCTGAGTGCGGCGTTGAGCACCGCACCGTTCAGACCTTGGGAGTTGTCGCGCGACACCACCAGGGCAGCGGTCAGGCCATTGGCATCTGTGCCAGATTTCCAGGCTGCAAGCTGCTTTTCGCCGGTTTCGCGGGCCAGTTCGGCGGCGCGCTGGGCCAGCAGACGCTGGCGCACCTGGGCTTGCACTTCTGTCAGTGGCTGGGTGCGGGCCGGTGAGTAGTTGTCGATGCGGGCCGACACCAACTGCCCAGAAGCGGTTTCGATGGCTTCGGTGTTGCGCTTTTTATCGATGGAGTCGGCCGCGAAGATGGCGTTGAGCAAACGCTCGTTGGCCAACGGACCCGCACCGGGCTGGGGTTGACGTGTGAAACCTTTCACCGTTTGAAGCTCCAGCTTGAAGCGCTCGGCAGCCGCCGTGAGGTTGTCACCCTGCTCGTAAACGAGGTTGCTGAAGGCTTCTGCGGTGTCGGCAAACTGCTTTTGGGCCTGCTGCTTCTTCAAATCGGCTTCAATTTCAGCACGCATGCTTTCAAAGCTGCGCGGCTCGGGCACTTTGATGTCGGTCAGCTGAATGATGTGAAAGCCGAACTCGGTTTCCACCAAGTCAGAGATACCGCCTTTGGGCAACGCAAAGACCGCCTCTTCAAAGGCTTTCACCATGGCACCGCGCGCAAAGAAATCAAGGTCACCGCCGCTTGCGGCAGAGCCAGGGTCCTGCGAGTTGGCCTTGGCCACTTCTGCAAAGGTCTGCGGGGCTGCCTTCACCTGAGCCAGCAAGGTCGCTGCTTTCTCGCGTACCGCATCCTTATCTGCCGCAGAAGCGTCCGGGGAAAGGGTCAGCAGGATGTGACTGGCACGGCGTTCTTCGTTACCCGAAAGCCGGGTGGCATTCTGGTCGTAATAAGCCCGGACGTCGGCCTCTGCGAGCGTGATGCTCTTTTGCAGGGTCGCGGTATCCAGGACGAGATACTCCACGTCGGCTTGCTCTTGCGACTGAAAGAGCGCCGGATTGCTGGTGTAGAAGGTTTCAATGTCCGCGTCGGTGAGTGTGACGCGCGCGGCAAACTCGCTGGCTGCAAAGCGGGCCACCCGCACTTCGCGCTGTTCGAAAAAGGCGTCCAGCGAAACCTTGGCCAAGCCCTCAGTGGCAAAGCCAGAACCCTGAATGCCTTGGGACACTTGACGCTGAGACAAATCGGCGCGGACCTGTGCCTCAAACATTTCGGGCGACATGCCCTGGCGACCTACCAACTGCCGATAGGCTTCCACATCCAGCGTGCCGTCGGGCCGACGCAGAGAGGCGATGACTTCGTTTTCTTGCAGATCGCGGGCCAGGCGCTGGTCGCTGGTGTACAGGCTCAATTTTTGTGCTGCCACAGCCAGCACGCGCTGACGCACCAAGCGTTCCAAGGTAGCGTAGCGGGCTTCCTCGCTGTCCAGCAGCTTGACGTCCAGCGTGGGCATGGCTTCGCGCAGGCGCTGTGATTCGGCTTGGTGGGCCTGGTCCCATTCGCGCTGGGTGATCTCTTGTCCGTCTACAGTGGCCACCACGGCACCACGCTGATCGGACTCGTTGAATCCCTGAACGCCGAACAGCACGAACGAAGGAATGATCAGAATCAGCAAAAAGCCCATCAGGTACTTTTTGTGGTTGCGGATGGAATCGAACATGCCTAGAAACCCTGAAACAACAAACAGGCGGCTGCGGTGACGCTGTGCCGAAAAAAAAGGCGAACCCGGGTTCGCCTTTTCGATGGTGTGGTGGGTGCTGACGGGGTCGAACCGCCGACCTACTCCGTGTAAAGGAGCCGCTCTGCCAACTGAGCTAAGCACCCCACCGAAAACAGGGGACGCGCTTCAGTTCAACGCGTCCTTCAATGCCTTACCCGGTCGAAACTTCGGGACTTTAGCGGCATCTATTTTAATCTCTTCGCCGGTGCGGGGATTGCGACCCTTGCGCGCGGGGCGTTTGGTAACTGAAAACGAACCAAAACCTACTAATGATACCGTATCGCCATTTTTCAACGTTGTGAGAATAGCTGCGATTGCCGAATCCAGTGCACGCGTCGCAGCAGCTTTGGATATATCGGCATGTACCGCTATGTGCTCGACGAGTTCTGTTTTATTCACAAATGCTCCTCTTGTCGTATAAATAAAATTTGCAGGACAACGGTTGGGTAATCGCACATGCGCTCGCATGTTTAGGAAATGCGCACGAGGGATATGACCGTTGTCAAGCACGGAGCGTTGACAAGCGCATCCTATGCAAGAAGCGAGATTCTAGACGTTTTTCCAGCCTAGCTTGGCCCAACGGAGGGAAATATGCGGTCGCGATCACAGCGGCCATACCCGGTGCCGTACATCAGACCCGCAGGGCTTGTGCGATGGCCCTGCCCACGTCGATAGTTCTCGCAGTGCCTCCCAAGTCGGGAGTGCGGGGGGCGCCCACACCAGGCTGCAACACAGCTTCAATGGCCTGCATCACCGCATCATGTGCTTCGCGGTAGCCCAGGAAGTCGAGCATGAGTGCGCCGCACCAGATCTGGCCAATAGGATTGGCAATGCCTTGCCCAGCGATGTCGGGCGCTGAGCCGTGCACCGGTTCGAACAGCGAGGGGTACTTTCGGTCCGGGTTCAGGTTGGCGCTGGGCGCTATGCCGATGGTGCCCGTGCAGGCGGGGCCAAGGTCGCTCAAGATGTCACCAAACA
>JAUXXN010000656.1 GCA_030684755.1 Hydrogenophaga sp. | reverse complement strand
GGTTTGTGTGACCAACAACACCCGCGAATTTGAACGCATCGACGGCTTGAAGCTGGAAAACTGGGCCCAGCCTGGCGCACACACATGATCCTCGAACCCCGCCTTCAAGACCTGTTGCAGGGCCTGCTGCACGGTGCACCTATGGTGCAACGCCGTGCCATGGCCAAGGCCATCACGCTGCTCGAATCGACCCGAACCGACCACCGGGCGCAGGGCGACGCATTGTTGACGGCGCTGCTTCCGCACACCGGGCGCTCGTTTCGCTTGGGCATCAGCGGTGTGCCGGGCGTGGGCAAAAGTACGTTCATTGAAGCCCTGGGCCTGTACCTGATTGGCCTGGGCCACCGCGTGGCGGTGCTCACCATCGACCCGTCTTCCACCGTATCGGGCGGTTCCATTTTGGGCGACAAGACCCGCATGGAATTGCTGAGCGTTCACGAAAAAGCCTATATCCGGCCCAGCCCGAGCAGCGGCACGCTGGGCGGTGTGGCCGAAAAAACCCGCGAAGCCATGTTGGTGTGCGAGGCGGCGGGATACGACATCGTGATGGTGGAAACCGTGGGCGTGGGCCAAAGCGAGACAGCGGTGGCCAACATGACCGATATGTTTTGCCTGCTGCAACTGCCCAACGCGGGCGACGACTTGCAGGCGATCAAAAAAGGCGTGATGGAGCTGGCCGACTTGGTGGTCATCAACAAAGCCGACATTGACCCCGACGCCGCCACCCGTGCCCGCGCGCAAATCACCTCCAGCCTGCGCTTGCTGGGCTTGCATGGCCGCTCTGAACACGCCCACCACGACGAAAGTATTTGGCACCCGCAGGTGATTCAAATGAGCGCCCTGCACAACCGGGGTGTGGACGCTTTCTGGCGCGAAGTGAGCCACTACCAGACGCTGCAAACCGCCAATGGCCGCTTGACTGCGCGCCGCCAACAGCAGGCGGGAGCCTGGATGTGGGAGCGCATCGACGCTGGTCTGAAACAACGCTTTCGCGCCCACCCCCCCATCCGTACAAGCCTCGATGACACCACCCGCCGTGTGTTGGCAGGCGAGTTGCCAGCCTCCACCGCCGCTCGACAGTTGCTCGATTTGTTTGACTGAGCCGCTTGATTCAACCGTTAGACCGAACCCGAACCGATTTTTTTGGAGACCCCCATGCAAGAGATCCTTCAACAACTTGAGAAAAAGCGCGCCGCCGCCCGCCTCGGCGGCGGGCAAAAGCGCATCGACGCGCAACACGCCAAAGGCAAGCTTACGGCGCGTGAGCGTTTGGAAGTTTTGCTGGACGAAGGCAGCTTTGAAGAATGGGACATGTTTGTTGAACACCGTTGCACCGACTTCGGCATGCAAGACAACAAGATTCCCAGCGATGGCGTGGTCACCGGCTACGGCATGATCAATGGCCGTTTGGTGTTCGTGTTCAGCCAAGATTTCACCGTGTTTGGCGGTGCGTTGTCCGAAGCGCACGCTGAAAAGATTTGCAAAATCATGGACCAAGCCATGAAGGTTGGTGCACCGGTGATCTGCCTCAACGACTCGGGCGGTGCCCGCAATCAAGAAGGTGTGGCCTCGCTCGGCGGTTATGCCGAGGTGTTCCAGCGCAATGTGATGGCCAGCGGCGTGGTGCCGCAAATCAGCATGATCATGGGTCCGTCGGCGGGTGGCGCGGTGTACTCGCCCGCCATGACCGACTTCATCTTCATGGTCAAGGACAGCAGCTACATGTTCGTGACCGGCCCCGAGGTGG
>JAUXXN010000654.1 GCA_030684755.1 Hydrogenophaga sp. | reverse complement strand
ACACGCCAGTTAGCCACCATGATGAAAGCTGGCGTGCCGCTTCTCCAAGCATTTGACATTGTCGGTCGAGGCAACCCGAATCCCAGTGTTACCAAGCTCTTGAATGACATACGGACCGACGTTGAAACAGGCACTTCGCTAAGTGCCGCGTTCCGTAAAAACCCACTCTATTTCGACAACCTTTACTGCAACTTGGTCGAAGCGGGTGAGTCTGCCGGTATTTTGGAAGAGTTGCTGGACCGCTTGGCGGTCTACATGGAGAAAACTGAAGCCATCAAGTCCAAGATTAAGTCGGCCCTGATGTACCCCATATCGGTGGTCATCGTCGCCTTCGTGGTGGTGGCCGTATTCATGATTTTCGTGATCCCCTCTTTCAAAGAGGTGTTCAGTTCGTTTGGCGCCGACCTACCCGGGCCAACGCTGTTCGTGATCGCCATCAGCGAATTTTTCGTCGCTTACTGGTGGCTCATCTTTGGTGGCATTGGTGGCGGCTTGTACTTCTTTATGCAGGCTTGGCAGCGCAACGAAAAAGTACAGCGTGTGATGGACCGGATCATGCTCAAAATGCCTATTTTTGGCATCCTGGTAGAAAAATCGGTCATTGCCCGCTGGACACGAACACTTTCGACTATGTTTGCTGCCGGCGTCCCGCTTGTTGAAGCCTTGGATTCGGTGGGCGGTGCTTCGGGCAATTCGCTCTACGCCATAGCCACTGAGAAAATTCAGCAAGAAGTGTCTACCGGGACCAGCTTGACCGACGCCATGATCAACGCCAATCTCTTTCCATCTATGGTGCTGCAAATGTGTTCGATTGGCGAAGAATCTGGCTCGATTGACCACATGTTAGGTAAAGCGGCCGACTTTTACGAAGCCGAGGTGGACGACATGGTTGCAGGCCTATCCAGCCTCATGGAGCCCATCATCATCGTCGTGTTGGGCACCATCATCGGCGGCATCGTGGTTTCGATGTACCTGCCTATCTTCAAACTGGGTGCTGTCGTTTGATGCAAGGTATCCAAATGTCCGACGTATTTTTGCTGGGCCTGCTGGGTTTGTTGGTGGGCAGTTTCTTGAATGTAGTGATTCACCGCTTGCCCAAAATGATGGAAATGCGTTGGGCAGCAGAGTGTGCTGAACTCCATCGAACCCATGAAGGACCTGCAGATGAAACTGTGGTTGAGCCCGCCAAGTTCAACCTGATGGTGCCTCGGTCCAGATGTCCACATTGTGGACATCAAATTCGGTGGTTTGAAAATATCCCCGTCATCAGCTACCTCGTCCTCAGAGGCGCGTGCAGCCACTGTTCAGCACCCATAAGCCCGCGCTACCCCCTGGTGGAATTGGTCTGTGGTAGCTTGTTTGCCTGGTGCGGCTGGAGTTGGGGGATGACTTGGGAAGCACTGGCTTGGTGTTTTTTTTCTGCTTCTGTGCTCGCGCTGGCCTGCATTGACTGGGACACTACGTTGCTGCCTGATGACATCACTTTACCGCTGCTTTGGTCGGGTTTGTGTGCGGCGGGTCTGGGCTTCATCAATACGACCCTCCCTCACGCGTTGTGGGGTGCGGTTGCTGGCTATATGTCACTCTGGCTGGTTTTCTGGGCCTTCAAACTGACCACTGGCAAAGAAGGTATGGGCTACGGCGACTTCAAACTGTTTGCGGCGTTTGGCGCTTGGTTTGGCTGGCAAGCGCTGATTCCCATCATCCTCATGGCTTCGGTCATTGGCGCCGTGGTGGGTATCGCGATCAAATTCATGGGGCAATTGCGCGAAGGCGGCTATGTGCCCTTCGGCCCTTTTCTGGCCATCGCTGCCTTGACGGCCATGATTTTTGGCCCATCTTCCATTCTTGCGGTCATCGGACTGTGAAACCCGTTGCAAATTCGCATCCAGCCCTTCGAATCGGGCTCACGGGGGGCATTGGTAGCGGAAAAAGCACCGTCGCGGCCTTGTTGCGACACCGGGGTGCATTTGTCATCGACGCCGATGCCATAGCGCGCGCAAGCACCCTTTGTGGCGGCAGTGCCTTATCAGCCATTGTTGACGCATTTGGAGCTGACTTTATCGGTCCTGATGGCGGCCTGAACCGCCAGCGTATGCGCGATCATGTGTTTGCCCAACCAGAAGCCCGTCGGGTACTCGAAACCATTATCCATCCCTTCGTTGGTACAGAAGTTCAGCGTTTGACCGCATCGACCCATGCACGCTGCCTGGTTTTTGATGTTCCGTTGCTGGTTGAATCGCCCCATTGGCGCCATCAACTTGATCGTGTCTTGGTGGTCGATTGTTCACACGCCACTCAAATACGAAGGGTAAGCCAGCGCAATGGCTGGGACAAAGCCACCATCGACGCCGTGATACGCAGCCAAAGCCCGCGAGAACAGCGGCTGGCAGCGGCTGACTGGGTATTGTTCAACGACACCGACCAGATAGAAGCTTTACAGCGGTGCGTGAAGGGATTGGCTCAGCGGTTCGGGCTATGATAAAAGACTTGTTCGATATGGCCTCTTGGCCCCTTCTCCACGAAGCTCAGCCACTGTGATCCTGTACGAATACCCGTTCAACGAACGCATCCGCACCTATCTGCGGCTAGAACAACTCTTCCGGCGTCTGGCTGAGCTGATGCAGCGCAGCCACCCACTTGACCACCACTACGCCATTCAAACCATTTTTGAGATCATGGACGTGGCGTCTCGGGCCGACATGAAATCGGATGTTCTCAAAGACATTGACAGGCAAAAGCTTCAACTCAACGGCTACCGGGGCAATCCTGCCATTTCAGAGCAGGCGCTTGATGGCGTGATAGCCCAACTCGACAGCTGCTTCACCCAGCTGAGCCAGTTAAGCGGCAAGACCGGTCAAGCGTTGACCGAAAACGATTGGCTCATGAGCATCCGAAGCCGCGTGGGCAT
>JAUXXN010000653.1 GCA_030684755.1 Hydrogenophaga sp. | reverse complement strand
CGCTTGACCCCTGACTCCCCTTGGGAGGAACTTTGAAAACCATCCAGAAATCCGCCAAGCTTGCCAACGTCTGTTACGACATCCGTGGTCCGATCATGGACGCCGCTCGTCAGATGGAGGAAGAGGGGCACAAAATCATCAAACTCAATATCGGCAATCTGGCTGTGTTTGGTTTTGATGCGCCTGAAGAAATCCAGCAAGACATGATTCGCAACCTGCCGAACTCGGCGGGCTATTCGGACAGCAAAGGCATTTTCGCTGCGCGCAAGGCAGTGATGCATGAGACCCAGAAGCAGGGTGTCAAAGGCGTGACGCTGGACGACATTTACCTCGGAAATGGCGCCAGCGAACTGATCGTGATGGCGACCAACGCCTTGCTGGACGACGGTGATGAATTGTTGTTGCCCTCGCCTGACTACCCGCTGTGGACGGCGGCGGTGAGCCTCTCAGGCGGAACGCCGGTGCACTACCGGTGCGACGAGTCCAACGGCTGGATGCCCGACCTTGACGACATCCGCCGCAAGATCACCCCTGCCACTAAAGGTATCGTGGTGATTAACCCCAACAACCCCACTGGCGCGATGTATTCCGACGCGTTGCTCAAGGCCATCGTCGATCTGGCTCGTCAGCATGGACTGGTGTTGTTTGCCGACGAGGTGTATGACAAGGTCTTGTACGACGGTGTGAAGCACACCGCCATGTCGAGCCTGTCGGAGGATGTGCTGACGCTGACTTTTAACTCGTTGTCCAAGAGCTACCGATCGTGCGGCTACCGCGCTGGCTGGCTGGTGGTGTCGGGCGACAAAAAGGTAGCTAAAGATTACATCGAAGGCCTCAACATGCTATCGAACATGCGTCTGTGTGCCAACGTGCCGGGGCAGTGGGCCATTCAGACCGCGCTGGGCGGCTACCAGAGCATCAACGACTTGGTGTGTGAGGGCGGGCGGTTGCGCCGCCAGCGCGATCTGGCTTACGAATTGATCACCGCCATTCCGGGGGTGAGCTGCGTCAAGCCTTCGGCCGCACTGTACATGTTTCCGCGCCTCGACCCCCAGATGTATCCGGTGGAAGACGACCAGCAGCTGTTCTTGGAATTGCTGCAGGAAACGCGTGTGATGTTGGTACAAGGTTCGGGGTTCAATTACCCGGACAACCAGCACTTTCGCATGGTGTTCTTGCCGCATGAGGACGATTTGCGCGAGGCCATCGGTCGCGTGGCAAAATTTTTTGAAGGTTGGCGTAAACGCCACGGCACCTGATTGACCTGAATTCCATTTAAGCAATGACCGATATGAAACCGATTCAAGTAGGCCTTCTGGGCATAGGCACTGTGGGCAGTGGCACGTACAACGTGCTCCAGCGAAACCAAGAAGAGATCAAGCGCCGCGCTGGGCGTGGCATTGAAATCACCATGGTTGCCGACCTGGATGTGGCGCGCGCTCAGTCCCTGGTGGGGCCGGGCGTGCAGGTGGTGAGCGACGCCCGCGCCGTGATTGCCAACCCCAACATCGACATCGTCGTTGAGCTGATTGGCGGCTACGGCATTGCAAAAGCGCTGGTGCTGGAAGCCATTGCCGCTGGCAAACACGTGGTCACCGCCAACAAAGCGCTGCTGGCGGTACACGGCACCGAAATTTTTGCCGCCGCCAGCGCCAAGGGCGTGATGGTGGCGTTTGAAGCGGCGGTGGCCGGTGGTATTCCCATCATCAAAGCGCTGCGCGAAGGCCTGACCGCCAACCGCATTCAATGGATCGCCGGCATCATCAACGGCACCACCAATTTCATCTTGAGCGAAATGCGCGACAAAGGCCTGGACTTTGCCGTGGTGCTGAAAGAAGCCCAGCGCTTGGGCTATGCCGAAGCCGACCCCACGTTTGACATTGAAGGCGTGGACGCCGCGCACAAAGTCACGCTGATGAGCGCCATTGCCTTTGGCATTCCGGTGCAGTTTGACAAAGCCTATGTGGAAGGCATTACCCGATTGGGCGCTGCCGACATCAAATACGCCGAGCAATTGGGCTACCGTATCAAGCTATTGGGTATCACCAAACGCACCGCCCAAGGCGTTGAGCTGCGCGTACACCCCAGCTTGGTGCCCACCAAGCGCCTGATTGCCAATGTGGAAGGCGCCATGAACGCCGTGATGGTGCAGGGCGATGCCGTGGGCACCACGCTGTATTACGGCAAAGGCGCGGGTAGCGAGCCCACGGCCAGCGCCGTCATTGCCGACTTGGTGGACATCACCCGCCTGCACACCGCCGACCCACTGCACCGCGTGCCGCACCTGGCCTTCCAGCCCGACGCCATGAGCGACCTGCCCGTGTTGCCCATGAGCGAGGTGGTCACCAGTTATTACCTGCGCCTGCGGGTGGCCGACGAAGCCGGTGTGCTCGCCAAGGTCACGGGCCTGCTGGCCGAGGCGGGCATCAGCATCGACGCCGTGTTGCAACGCGAAGCCGACGAAGTGGGCGGCGAGGGCAGCACCCAGACCGACGTGATCATCCTCACCCACGACACCCGCGAAGGCACGCTCGACGGCGTGCTGGCGCAGATGCAAGCCCTGCCCAGTGTGCTGGCACCCATCACGCGCATTCGCAAGGAAGAGTTGGCCTGAGATGCTGTATTTATCCACCCGTGGTCATCCCGACCGCCGCCGTTTTTGTGAAATTTTGTTGGAAGGCTTGGCGCCCGATGGCGGGTTGTATTTGCCTGAGCGCTATCCGCAGGTGGAAGCGGCCACGCTGGCGCGCTGGCGTGGTGTGTTCAATGGCGGCGCACCCGGTGGTTATGCCGCGCTGGCTTTTGAGGTGTTGTCGCTCTACATTGACGACATTCCTGGTGCCGACCTGAAATCGCTGTGCGAAAAAACCTACACCGAGGCGGTGTACGGCACAGCGGCCATCGTGCCTTTGCAGCGTTTGGAAGCGGGTTTCTACCTCGAAGCCTTGTCCAACGGCCCCACGCTGGCTTTTAAAGACATGGCCATGCAATTGCTGGGCAACTTGTTTGAATACGAGTTGGCGCGCCGGGGCGAGCAGCTCAATATTTTGGGTGCCACCAGCGGCGACACCGGCAGCGCCGCCGAATACGCGATGCGCGGCAAACAGGGCGTGCGCGTGTTCATGCTCAGCCCGCATGGTCGCATGAGCCCGTTTCAACAGGCGCAAATGTTCAGCCTGATGGATGAAAACATCCACAACATCGCTATTGAAGGTGTGTTTGACGATTGCCAAGACATTGTCAAAAACGTCAGCAATGACTTGGAATTCAAGCGCGGTTACAAGATTGGCACGGTCAATTCCATCAACTGGGCGCGGCTGCTGGCGCAGGTGGTGTATTACTTTGCGGGTTATTTCCAGGCCACGACCGACAACAGCCAGCGGGTGAGCTTCGCCGTGCCCAGCGGCAATTTCGGCAATGTGTGCGCGGGCCATGTGGCGCGCCAGATGGGCTTGCCGATTGCGCAGTTGGTGGTGGCCACCAACGAAAACGATGTGCTCGATGAATTTTTTCGCACCGGCGTGTACCGCGTGCGGGTGAGTGCCGACACCTTTGAAACGTCCAGCCCCTCGATGGATATTTCCAAGGCCAGCAACTTCGAGCGTTTTGTGTTCGACCTGCTGGGCCGCGATGGCGCGCGCGTCAAAGCCCTGTTTGGCGACAGCCTGCACACTTCGGGCCGCTTTGAGTTGGGTGCCGACCCGGTGTTTACCGAGGCCGCCAGCCACTATGGTTTTGTCAGCGGCAAAAGCACACACGCCGACCGTTTGGCCACCATCCAAGACGCGTTTGCGCGTTACGGCGTGATCATCGACACCCACACCGCCGACGGCGTGAAGGTGGCACGCGAACACCTGCAGCCCGGCGTACCCATGGTGGTTCTGGAGACGGCGTTGCCGATCAAGTTTGCCGAAACCATTGTTGAAGCTCTGGGCTGCCAGCCCAACCGGCCCGACCGGTTCATCGGCATAGAAGACCTGCCCAAGCGGCTGCGGGTGATGCCTGCCGACACTGCCGCCGTGCAGGCTTACATTGTCGAACACTGCACCCGCGCATGAAGGTCGTGGGTTTTGCGGGCTTCTCGGGCGCGGGCAAAACCACGTTGGTCGAGCAGCTGATACCGGCGTTCAAGCTGCGCGGCCTGCGCGTGTCGGTAGTCAAGCACGCCCACCACAAGTTCGACATTGATCACCCCGGCAAAGACACCTGGCGCCACCGCGAGGCCGGTGCTTTTGAAGTGGTGGCGGCGTCATCGCGGCGGCTCGTTCTGCTGCGTGAGTTTGAGCAATGCGCCGAATTGACGGTTCACCAGCTGATTGCCGAGCTGTACGATGGCGTGGATTGGGTGTTGGTCGAAGGCTTTAAAGACAGCGATTTGCACAAACTTGAAGTCTGGCGCCACGGCAGCGGCAAGCCAGCGCGCTACCCCGACGATCCGTTCATTGCCGCCATTGCCACCGACAGCCCGCAGGCCTTGCCCGAACCGACCCAAAGACCGGTGCTGGATTTGAACCGGCCCGATGACGTGGCGGCTTGGTTGGTTGACAATGGCGCCCGTTTTGACTACAGCCCGGAGACCTACGCGCTATGACCGCCCACCCGCCACCCGCTCGCACGCCCCTGATGTCGCTGGACGATGCGCTGGCCCGCTTGCTGAGCCGGGTGCAAGCCTTGTCAGCGGTGGACTCCGTGCCCACTTTTGACGCCGACCGGCGCGTGTTGGCGCAAGACTTGGTGTCGGCCTTGCAAGTGCCGCCGCACGACAACTCGTCGATGGACGGCTACGCGCTGCGCTGTGCCGACGTGACCGCGCCCGGTGTGGTGTTGGCCGTGTCGCAGCGCATCGCGGCGGGCCATGCCGCAGAGCCACTGCGCCCCGGCACCTGCGCTCGCATTTTTACCGGCGCGACCATGCCCGAGGGCGCCGACGCGGTGGTGATGCAAGAAGACACGCAGGCGGTGGGTGGCGATATCCACGGCGTCCACATCCACACCATGCCGCAGCCGGGCCAATGGGTGCGCCGCGCCGGGGAAGACGTGGCACGTGGCGCCGTGGTGCTGGCACGGGGCGAGCGGTTGTCGCCCGCCAGCTTGGGTCTGACCGCCAGCTTGGGTCTGGCCCAATTGCCGGTGGTGTCGCGGCCCCGCGTGGCTTTGTTTTCGACCGGTGACGAGCTGGTCATGCCCGGCGAGGTGGCGCCACACGACATGAAGCCCGGGTCCATTTACAACTCCAACCGCTTCTTCTTGCGTGCGCTGTTGCAGCGCTTGGGCTGCGAGGTGAGCGATATGGGCATCGTGCCCGACCGCCGCGAAGCCACGCTGGCCGCGCTGCAAACCGCAGCCAGCCAGCACGATCTGATCTTGACCAGCGGCGGTGTGTCGGTGGGGGAAGAAGACCACATCAAGCCCGCGGTGCAGCAGCTCGGCAGCCTGGACTTGTGGCAAATCGGCATGAAACCTGGCAAACCGTTTGCCTACGGGCATGTGCGGCGCGCGGGGGATGCTGGCACGGACACGGCGCCGTCCTGCCACTTTGTAGGCTTGCCGGGTAATCCGGTGTCGAGCTTTGTGACCTTTATGTTGTTGGTCAGGCCGTTTTTATTGGCTTTGCAGGGCGTGCCCGTGGTGCCCTTGCAGCCGGTGATGCTGCCCGCCCATTTCTCCGTCACGCGCCCCGACAAGCGGCGCGAATTTTTGCGCGTGCGCCGCAACGCCGCCGGTGGGCTGGACTTGTTCCCCAACCAGAGTTCGGGCGTGCTCACCTCGGCGGTGTGGGGCGACGGCTTGGTGGACAAGCCCGTAGGCACCACCATCGCCCAGGGCGACCTGGTTTCTTATCTTTCTTTCGCCGAGTTGCTCGCATGATGGTTCATCTTCGCTACTTCGCCTCCATCCGCGAGGCCATCGGCACCGGCAGCGAGTCGGTCAAGACCACCGCAGCCACCTTGGCCGCGCTGCGCGACGAGCTGATCGCCCGTGGCGGCGTTTATGCTGACGCGCTGGCGCGTGGGCGCGCGGTGCGCGTGGCTTTGAACCAGACCATGAGCGACGAGTCCGCCGCGCTGGTCGAAGGCGCAGAAATCGGGTTTTTTCCGCCGGTCACGGGGGGTTGAACATGTCGCAGCGCGTCAGCATTCAAACCGAAGACTTTGACCTCAGCACTGAGGTGGCGCGGCTGCGCGAGCAGGACCAGCGCGTGGGCGCGGTGTGCAGCTTTGTGGGCACGGTGCGCGACCGCAACGACGGGCTGAGCGTCAGCACCTTGGAGCTGGAGCATTACCCGGGCATGACCGAAAAGTCCATCGAAGCCATGGTGGATGAAGCCTTGAAGCGCTTTGACATTTATGCCACCCGCGTTATCCACCGCGTGGGGCTGTTGCAGCCGCTGGACCAAATTGTGTTGGTGGCTGTCACGTCGGCGCACCGGGGCGAGAGCTTTCAGGCCTGCGAATTTTTGATGGACTACCTGAAAACC
>JAUXXN010000651.1 GCA_030684755.1 Hydrogenophaga sp. | reverse complement strand
TGGACATGGCTGTAGGGCGCCAGGTTGTGCCTCCCCTGTGGAGTTTTACCGGGTTCGTAGAACATGGGCTTGGGCGGTTGCTCAGCTACACAAGGCTTTGATGTCGGCGGGCACGGGAATGGCTTTGATGCGGTCTGGGTCGTCGGGGTGCTTGATGCAGAAGGCGCGGGTTTCCAGCCCTTCGCACAGCACCACATCGCCACGCATGACCACATGTTTTTGAATCACCACTTTCTCGCGCCATTCCTGCACGCTGGTGTGGATTTGCAGCCGCTCGCCGTAGGTGGCAGGGCGCATGAATTTGGTGTTGATTTCCAGCAGCGGCGTGCCGATGATGCCGGTGGTTTTCACCAACTCGCGCCAAGGCGGCACGCCGCACTTGACGAAGAAGTTCAGCGATGACGCGTCCATCCACTTGGAGAAATTGGGAAAGAACACGATGCCGGCGGGGTCGCAGTCGCCGAACATCACGTCCACTTCATAAACAACGGTTTTGGACATAGGTTGCTTTCAACGAGGGCTCATGCGCAGAGCACCGTCTAGGCGAATCACTTCGCCATTCAGATGGCCGTTGCTCACGATGTGGGCCGCCAGTTGGGCGAACTCTTCGGGTTTGCCCAAACGGTTGGGAAACGGAATGCTGGCTGCCAGCGATGCCTGCACCGGTTCGGGCAGGGTCTTCATGAGCGGTGTGAGAAACAGGCCAGGGGCGATGGTGCAAACGCGGATACCGTGCTGCGCCAGGTCGCGCGCCATGGGCAGCGTCATGCCGGCCACACCGGCCTTGGAGGCGCTGTAAGCCTGCTGGCCCACTTGACCATCAAAGGCGGCCACGCTGGCGGTGAACACCATCACGCCGCGCTCGCCGTCTTCCATTGGCTCCAGTTTGGCGCAGGCTGCGGCGAACAAACGTGCGGCGTTGTAGGTGCCGATCAGATTGACATTGATCACCCGGGCAAAGTCTTCCAGCGGCGCGGCGTTGCCGTCTTTGCCGACCACGCGCTTGGCACTGCCAATGCCCGCGATGTGCATAAGGATGCGTGCAGTGCCGTGGGCGGCGGCGGCGGCGTCTATGGCGGCTTGCATGCTCTCGGGGTTGCTCACGTCGCACTGGCAGGCCACGCCGCCGATGTCGACAGCAACACGTTGCGCGTTCTCCAGATGGAGGTCGAGCACCGCGACCTTGGCGCCTTGGCGGGCGAGTTCGCGGGCTGTGGCTTCACCGAGGCCGGAGCCTCCACCGGTGACGAGGGCGGCGTGTCCTTGGATATTCATGGCTGGGGTCCTTGATGAATGGATGGGGTTGTGGAGTTCAGATGGCTTGCGGGTTCTCAATCAGCAGCGCAATGCCCTGACCACCGCCCACGCAGGCGCTGGAAATGCCGTAACGCAGGCCGCTGCGCTGCAGTTCGCGGGCCAATGTGAGCGTCAAACGCACGCCGGTGACGGCCAGTGGGTGGCCCAGGGCGATGGCGCCGCCGTTGACGTTGAGGCGGCTCAGGTCCAGCCCCAGTTCACGGCCCACGGCCAGGGTTTGGGCGCCTTGAGCTTCGTTGATCTCGAAGCGGCCAATGTCGGCCAACGTCAGGCCGGTACGCTCCAGCAGCAGGCGAATGGCCGGTGCCGGGCCAATTCCCATGATTTCGGGCGGCACGCCCACGGCGGCTGCGGCCACCAGGCGGGCCAGCGGCTGTTTGCCATGGGTTTTGGCGTAATCGCCCGACGCCACCACGCAGGCTGCCGCCGCGTCCACCAGCGCCGAGCTGTTGCCGCCGGTCTGCACGCCGTCTTCAAACACCGCGCGCAATTTGGCCAACACTTCTTTGGGCGAAATGCGCGGGTGGGTGTCGGTGGCCACTTCGGTGAGCTTGCCTTGCAGCTTGATGCCGCGTGCTTTGTAGCCCGCCAGCTCAAATTTTTCGGTGACCACGGGCACGATTTCACCCGCCAGAAAGCCGCTTTCCTGCGCAGCCACGGCCTTGGCGAACGAGTCGGAAGCGAACTGGTCCACCTCATCGCGCGTGATGCCGTATTTTTT
>JAUXXN010000647.1 GCA_030684755.1 Hydrogenophaga sp. | reverse complement strand
TGTTGCGAGAAATTCAGCCCGGTGACCTGATGCAGCGCCACCTGCAACCGCTGGAACAGCGGCTGAAAAAGATCCTGCGCCAGTCGGGCCTTGACAACGCCACTGCACACCAATTGAGTGAGCGCATCCGCGTAATTGGCCTGGGGCAGCGCCGTGTGCCGCCACAAAGTTTTGAGACTGTGGGCCTGGCACTGAGCCAGCGCCGCCGCTTGGCCGTGCAATACCAAGCACGCGGCAGCGGCGAACACACCGAACGCACCGTATCGCCCCAGCGCCTCGTCTACTACCGCAGCAATTGGCTGCTGGACGCGTGGTGCCACAAACGCAACGAACTGCGCAGCTTCAGCCTAGACACGATTCGGAAACCCGTGGTAATGAACGAGCCAGCCATTGATGTTGACACCGAAGAACTGAACCAGACCCTGGGCAACGGCTACGGCATTTTCAGCGGCAAAGCCGTGCAATGGGCCACGCTGCGCTTCACACCCGAGCGCGCCCGCTGGGTAGCCGCCGAGCAGTGGCACCCCGAGCAAAAAGGCGAATGGGACGCCCAAGGCCATTGGGTGCTGCAAATTCCCTACAGCGACGACCGCGAACTGGTCATGGACATCTTGCGCCACACGCCCGAGGTGGATGTGCTGGCCCCGCCAGCGCTGCGTGCGGTGGTGGTTAAAAAAATGCGGGAGGGATTGAGTCGGTGGGGTGTGTAGCGTGAATTGAGACTGAGGGGACTCACACTCCACACCTCAGCGGCGCAGCGCTGAATAACGCAACGTTTTTTCAGGGAGAAGAATCTTGTCAGAACCAAAGGCGCAGGCGGGCGGGAGTTTGTTGGCGGTCGATACGGCATGGGGAAAGCTGAATCGACCTATTGCGCACGCACCAGAACTACCCGGCCAGGTTGCACACTGGCTGGATGAACATCTGCTGGCTGTGGGTGCACTGGCCCGAGGCTTTGCAGAACCCTTCGGGCCTGATTGGGCCGATCTGGCGGGTATTTGGCACGATTTGGGCAAATACCGGCTTGGGTTTCAGCGGTATCTGGCCCAGTCAAACAACCCGGACGGGCACATTGAAGGTCGCGTCAGTGGGCGCGAAAAAACCCACTCTGCAGCCGGGGCGCTGTGGGCCATCCAGCAATTGGGCAAACCGCTGGGGCATGTATTGGCCTATTTGATTGCGGGCCACCATGCCGGGCTGGACGACTGGGACAGCGGTTTGAATGAACGCCTGAAAAACGCCGACAGCCAAGAAGAACTCAAAAGCGCCTTGGCCGGGCAGCCGCCAGAACACATCCTCCAAGGCAACACTGTCCCCCTAGATTTGCGACAAATTCCGGGTGGCAGCGCGGGCTTTGCCTTGTGGGTGCGCATGCTGTTTTCCTGTCTGGTGGATGCCGACTTTCTGGACACCGAGGCTTACTTCGACGCAGGCAAACCCGCCCGCCGCCGCGGCTTTCCCGACTTGGAACAAATGCTTTCGGCGCTGAACGTCTACATGAACGCCAAGGCCGCATCAGCGCCGGTGACGCCCGTCAACACCCTGCGCGCCGACATCCTGCGCCAGTGCCGGGCCAAGGCGCTGCTGGAGCCGGGTTTTTTCACCCTCACTGTACCCACAGGTGGAGGCAAAACCCTCTCCAGTCTGGCCTTTGCGCTGGAGCACGCCAAAACACATGGTCAGCGCCGCATTATTTACGCCATTCCGTACACCAGCATCATCGAACAGACCGCAGAGGTGTTTCGGGGCGTATTTGCCGCGCTGGGCGACGAGGTGCTGATCGAACACCACAGCCAAGCCGATGCTCCCAGCACAACCGAAACCGCCCGCAGCCGCTTGGCCTGCGACAACTGGGACGCGCCCTTGGTTGTCACCACCAACGTGCAGTTGTTCGAATCGCTGTTTGCGGCCAAAACCTCGCGCTGTCGCAAACTGCACAACTTGGTGGGCAGTGTCATCGTGTTGGACGAAGCCCAGCAATTGCCAGCCGCGTTTTTGAACCCCATCTTGGGTATGCTGAAACTGCTGGTCAAACACTACGGCGTGACTGTGGTGCTGTGTACCGCCACCCAGCCAGCCCTTGCCCGTACCAATTATTTCGATCCCAGCCGCAACGTCGATGGCCTGGACAACGTGCGTGAAATCACCGACGACCCCGACCATCTGTACCGCCAA
Organism: Hydrogenophaga sp.; assembly: GCA_030684755.1. GTDB lineage: Bacteria > Pseudomonadota > Gammaproteobacteria > Burkholderiales > Burkholderiaceae_C > Hydrogenophaga. The sequence goes on along the minus strand of JAUXXN010000647.1, from coordinate 809 downwards.
CTGGACCGCGTGCAGGTAGAACTGCCCAACGATTGGCACACCCCAACACCGTGGGCAGACGTGGCTGAACGGTTGAAGCAAGAAGACTGTGCGCTGATCATCGTCAACACCCGCAAAGCCGCCCGCGAGCTGTACCGCCTGCTGCCCGAAGGCACGTTGCACCTGTCGGCCCTGATGTGCGGCGCACACCGCAAAGCCGTGATCGACCAGATCAAAGCCCGCTTGCGGGCCAAGCGCGAAAGCGCCGACACCCAGTCGCTGCGCGTGGTCAGCACCCAGTTGGTTGAGGCCGGGGTGGACTTGGATTTTCCGTTGGTCTATCGCGCCCTGGCCGGGCTGGACTCCATCGCCCAAGCTGCTGGGCGCTGCAACCGCGAAGGGCTTTTGCAGGATGCGCAGGGGCAAATTTGCAAGGGCCGCGTGGTGGTTTTTGTGCCGCCAGACAAACTGCCAGCGGGCCAGATGCGCAAAGCCGCCGACGCTTGCACCAGTGTGCTGCACGGCCAAACAAGCGACCCGCTGGCGCGGGGTTTGTTTGAACGCTACTTTCAACAGTTCTACCACTCGGTCAACCTAGACGAAAAAGGCATTGCAGCCATGCTCAAAGTGGACGACCGCAAAACCCTTGCCGTGCAGTTCCGTTCAGCCGCTGAAGCCTTCAAGCTGATTGACGATGCCGATCAGGCTACCGTGGTGGTGCGCTATGCCCCGCACCGCGAAGAACTGGCGCAATGGCTGGCCCTGCTGGAGCGCGATGGCCCCCAACGGTGGCTGATGCGCAAACTGCAACGCCATACCGTGACCATTCG
>JAUXXN010000644.1 GCA_030684755.1 Hydrogenophaga sp. | reverse complement strand
CAGCGTTTTGCGAATGGTCACGTTCAGGCTTTTGTAGCCGCCGCCGCTGGGCGTGGTGATGGGCGCTTTCAGAAACACCTGGGTGCGGCGCAGGCTCTCCCACGACTCGGGTGCGATGCCGCTGCTGTGGCCCGCGTGGTAGAGCTTTTCGCCAATTTCAATGGTTTCGGGCGCAATGCGCGCACCCGCTGCCGCCAGCACCTTGAGCGTGGCGGCCATGATTTCGGGGCCAATGCCGTCGCCGTGCGCCACGGTGATGGGCACCAGCGTGTCGGCCTGGCGGCTGGCATCCGTGGCGTTCACGGTGTCGGTGATCAGGTCTTTGGGGGCGTCGTTTTTCATGGCGTTTCCTGCGGTGGGTTGAAGGTGTCGGCACTGTAGGCAAACGCACGCATAAAGAAAAATACTTTGTTTTCATCAAAGTCATAGACCAAAATCTATGAATTGAACCCAGACCAATCAAACCCCAAACCCGCATGCCCACCGCCATCAAGCGCTTGCTGCGCACATCGCCCCAGCAACTGCGCGCTTTTGAGGCCACCGCCCGGCTCATGTCGGTCACCCAGGCGGCGCGCGAACTGCATGTGAGCCAGCCCACCGTGAGCGTGCAGCTGCGCGAACTCGCCACCCTGGTGGGCGAGCCCCTGTTTGAGCCGGTGGGTCGGGGCATCCGCCTCACGCCCGCAGGCGAGGCGCTGCAAAGCACCGTGGTTGACATCGCCGCCTGCTGGCAGCGCTTTGAAGACCGGCTGTCCGACCTCAGCGGCCTGCTGCGCGGGCGTCTGCGCATTGCCGCCGTGACCACCGCCGAATATTTCGTGCCCGACCTGCTGGGGCCGTTTGCCGCGCTGCACCCCGGTGTGGACATTGATCTGGCGATCGAAAACCGCGACCGCGTCATTGACCGCCTGCACCGCCAGGCCGACGATCTGGCCGTGATGATGCTGCCGCCCGACGACCTGCCGCTGCAAAGCCTGCCGTTTTTGGACAACCCGCTGGTGGTGCTGGCCCCGCGCAGCCACCCGCTGGCCCAGAGCACGCAGCCCATCACGCTGGAGCGCCTGAGCGCCGAGCGGTGGCTGATGCGCGAAGCCGGTAGCGGCACCCGCCAAGTGACGGAAAAGCACTTTGCCGACCACGGCTTCGCGCCCCGTGTGGCCATGAGTCTGGGCAGCAACGAAGCCCTCAAACACGCCGTGGGCGCGGGCCTGGGGTTGGCGGTGGTGTCGGCGCTCACCGTCGAGGCCGGGCACGCGCCCAGTGCGCCCTGGGTGTGTTTGCCGGTCGAGGGTTTTCCCATTCAGCGCCAGTGGTCGCTGGTCTGGCGCAGCGACGCCCCGCTGGCCGTGCCCGCTCGCCAACTGCTGGCCTATGTGCAAAACGCCCAGCGGCCAGCGCTGGCGCGCCAGTCTGCTTGAACCCAATTCACGGGTGGGCCGAATCCTCGGTGGGCGCAACAGCGTTCGGGTTCAGCGGCGTGGCCAGCACCTTGTCAATGGTGCGGCCATCCATGTCCACAATTTCAAAGCGCCACTGTTCCCAATCCACCTTGTCGCCTTCTTTGGGCAGGCGCCCGCTCATCAGCATCATCAGACCGCTCAGCGTGTGGTAACGCCCGCGTTCCTCGTCGGGTACCGCGTCCAAGCCCAGCCTGTCCTTGAGTTCTGGCACGGGAATGTGGCCATCCAGCAACCAAGTGCCGTCGTCTCGTTGCAATGCCCACGCGGTTTCTGGATCACGCGGTTGGAATTCGCCGGTGATGGACTCGATCAGGTCTTGTAGCGTCACGATGCCTTGTACTTCGCCGTATTCGTCGATGACGAAAGCCATCTGCACACCCGATTGTTGGAAATTGCCCAACAGCTCCATGCCGGTGATCGTTTCGGGAACATACAGCGGATCTTGCAGCGGTTGATTCGCCAGCCCGCAGTCGCCACCGCGCAGCGCTTGCAAAAGCCATTTTCGGGTATTGAGTACGCCCACCACGTCGTTGAGCCCGCCGCGAACCACCGGAAATCGTGCGTGGTTTGTTGCTTCAACCTGGTTCATGTTGGCTTCAAAACTTTCGTTCAGGTCCAGTGCCACCACATCGCTGCGCGGGACCATCAAGGAAATGATTTTTCGGTCGTCGAGCCGGAACACGTTGCGCACCATGGCGTGCTCGTGCGACTCGATCACCCCCGCGCTGGTGCCTTCGGCCAACATCGCGTGAATTTCTTCCTCGGTCACGGCGTTGGCTTTGTCCTGCTGGATGCCCATGACACGCAGCAGCCCCTTGGTGGACAGGGACAGCAGTACCACAAACGGCTTGGTGGCTATAGCCAGCCCGTTGATGGGCCGTGCCACCCAGCGCGCCAGCAGCTCCGGGTTGGACTGCCCAATGCGCTTGGGCACCAGTTCACCCACCACGATGGAGAAATAGGTGATGAGCACCACCACCAGGGCGGTGGCGGCAAACTGGCTGTAGTCCGCAGGCATGCCCAGGGTGGCCAGCCAGACAGCCAGCGGTGCAGCCAGCGCGGCTTCACCCACGATGCCGTTGAGCACGCCAATGGACGTGATGCCAATTTGAATGGTGGATAAAAAACGCGTGGGGTCTTCACCCAGCTTCACCGCAGCCGCCGCAGATCGGTCGCCCGCATCCACCAGTTTTTGCAAGCGCGCTTTGCGCGCCGTGACCAGCGCCAACTCGGACATGGCAAACAAGCCATTGAGCAAGATGAGTGCAAAGAGTACGGCGATTTCCATGAGGGGGAAAGGTGCTTTCAAGGGGGGCAACAACATACCGGGCCGTTGGGCATGTCGGGTGCACACAGCCGTAAAGAGCCGACGCAACACCGGGCGATTATAGAAATGGGAAGGTCTTGGAGGCTTGCGCGTTCGTCGGATTGGCATGCGCCGATAGAATCCGCCCTTGTGAAAACCACCCTCACCACCTGGCTTCTGCTGTTCGGCTTGCTGCTGCAGTCGGTGGCGTGGGCGCTGCCTGCGCAGCGGCAGGGCCAGGCCGAGCGGCTGGCGCACCAGGTGGCACACGCTTTGGACCACGGGCACCACCAGCATGGCGATCATGGCCACGACCCAGACGACAACCTGCAGTTGAGCCCCACCGCAGACACGGGCAACCACGGCCACGGCCCCCACCATTCGCATGCCAGCGAGGGCGTGCAGTTTCAAGGTCTGCCGGTGGCAGCGGCCCTGCAAGTGCTGACGCTGCCGCGCAGCGCACCCCGGGTTTGGACCGCGCTGCAGCCACCCTCGGCCCATTTGGCTGGCCTGTTGCGGCCACCGCAAACCTGGGTTTGAGTTGGTTTGGGCGCCTGCGCGGCGCCCCCATGCGCGCGGCACTGTTCGCGCGGTTCGGCCCTTGTCGCCTTGACGGCGGCCAGCGGCCTCTTCAAACCCACCAGATTTCACATGACCATTTCTCGTTTGCGCAGCGCAGCCCTGGGGCTGTCGCTCACCCTCTTGCCGATCGCCTTGTGGGCCCACGGCATTTCTGACGCCGACAAACAGCGCATGCTCGACGGCGGCTACTTGCAATACGTGGGCCTGGGCGCCAGCCACATGCTCACCGGCTACGACCACCTGCTGTTTCTGTTCGGTGTGCTGTTCTTCCTGTCCACGTTCAAAGACGTGGTCAAGTTCGTCACCATCTTCACCATCGGGCACAGCATCACCCTGGTGTTTGCCACCCTGCTGCAGATCACCTGGAACTACTACCTGGTGGACGCCATCATTGCGCTGAGCGTGATGTACAAGGCCTTTGACAACAACGGCGGCTTTCAGAAACACTTCCAGATGGCCTCGCCCAACCTGTTGTGGATGGTGTTTGGCTTTGGCCTGCTGCACGGCTTTGGCCTCTCGACCCGCTTGCAGCAACTGCCGCTGGGCGATGACCAAGGCGAAATCCTGGGGCGCATCCTCAGCTTCAACTTGGGCGTGGAGCTGGGCCAAATCGCCGCGCTGGTGGTCATGGTGGGCGCGCTCTCGCTGTGGCGCCACCGGCCCTCGTTCAAGCGCTTCAGCGTTGCGGCCAACCTGGCGCTGTTTTACGCCGGTGTCTACCTGCTGTTCACCCAGCTGCACGGCTACCAGCACGACGTGCACCCCAACGACTTCCGCTTTCCCGCCGCCGAACACCGCCACGCGCACGAAGACTTGGATGTTGAAAACACCGAAGACCCCAGCCGCGACGGTCTGTGAAAAACCGTCCCTTTTTCCAGTCCCAACCCCAAACACCCTGAAAGAACCCGCCATGAAAACCATCTTCACCGCCGCAGCCTTGCTGGCCTCCTTGTGCACCGCCCCCGCCGCCCTGGCCGACAAAGGTGGCAGCTGCCACTTTCACGGCAACAAACCCGCCACCGAAGCCGTGGTGAGCGACTGCGCCCAGCAGCGCAAGGCAGCCCTCGTGAAAGCCGGCAAACTCGACGCCACCTGGCAAGCCGTGCCACTGGACAAAGCCGAGCTGGTGGACGGCAAAAAAGGCAAAGAATGGAAAGCGTCGTTCAAAAACCCCGCCGCCGCTGACGCCGCCAAGCAAACGCTCTACATCTTCTTCTCGCAGCCCGGCAACTTCATTGCTGCCAACCACACCGGCCAGTGAGCGCACGCGCGCTCGGTTCCGGTCAGCGCCGAGTGGACTCGGTGGCGTGCGCCGCCGTGTCCGGGTCGCCCGGGTTCGTCCACGTTCGGCGGTTGATGGCGTAGTCGGTGATCGGCCCTTTGAATGGCAAGCTCAGCAGGCCCGGTAGCCGCGCCACCTCGTGCGGGTCGGTGTGGTCGCGAATGCCGATGGTCATGCCCAACTGGCCCGCGCGCGGCTGCTCGCGGTAGGTGCCAAACAGCCGGTCCC
>JAUXXN010000641.1 GCA_030684755.1 Hydrogenophaga sp. | reverse complement strand
GTGGAAATGTGCAACACCACCATGAACCTGGGCATGTTCCCGGAAGACGTGAGCGCCGTGGCAGCGGTGCTGAACCGGGACCATTACAAGTTCAAATAACGGGTTATTTGGAGATTGCTGTGCATACATGGCCCGTTCAAGATGCTAAAGCCCGTTTTAGTCAGATCTTGAACGCGTGCCTTGTGGAAGGGCCACAGATGATTATCAGAAACGGTGCTGAGGTTGCCGTGCTGGTGTCGGCGCAAGAGTGGCGCCGTTTGCACTTAGCTACGCGCCCGCCCTTGAAGCAACTGCTGCTATTTGACCAACCGCGTGTCGATGCGATCGTGCCAGCGCTAGGACCAGCCAAACGCAGCCCTGTAGAGCCCATTCTGTGACGAATATGTGCGTAATTATTTAAACCGCTTGGCTGTCATATTTTTTGAACGAAGCGCAGCCTCATAAGCCCGGCATGCCCACAACCTGGATGCTTCCGGCTCTGTCAACTGGTGATATCTTGTGCAAGCATGAAATGCTTGCACAACAAAGCGTCTGGTGCGCTGAAGGGTATTCAAACGGGCATTTGGGCGATTCGCCCATCAACGAATCCCCTCCCCGCGCAACCTCTCTTCATCCTGCTCGGCTTCCGGCCACAGCGCCGGAAAATAAAACCGCAGGGCGTGGCGGGGCACGGCGAAGCGCACCTTGCCGTAGGCCGAATCTGTGGCCAGAAATCCCCGGCGCAGCAGGCTGGTCAGCAGCTGGGTGCCCAGCCGGTCGCCCAGGCCGGTCATGGTTTTGAAGTCGGCGCGGCCCAGCTCGGCCTGGGTGGCAAACAGGTAGTGCAGGGGCAGCAGGGCTTCTTCGCGCACGCCCGATTTGTGGGTGGCGGCTTCAAACGCCAGCGCGGCCTGTATGCGGTCGCGCATGCTGCCCACTTGCAGCTGCTGTGCCATGAACTGCACCTGATCGATGCACACGTCCAGTGTGTAGTGAATCCAGTCCACCAGCCCTGCCTGGGTCAGGTTGCCCCGGTCATCCAGATCGCCACGGCGGTGCTCGTCGGCGGCTTGCAGCAGGGCTTTGTAGCGTGCCTCGGTTCGGGCAAAGCCCCGCAGCGGTGACCACAGGCCGTGGGTCAACCCCAGTGCGCGCAGCACCAGATGGGTGTGCAGTCGCGTGACGCGGCCATTGCCATCCAGAAACGGGTGTGTCCAGGCCAGGCGGTGGTGGGCCGCTGCCAGCGCAACGATGGAGGCCTCGCCCCGCCGCGTCCTGCCATACACCTCGGCCCAGCGGGCCAGAAACAGGGGCAGTGCAGCGGCGGTGGGCGCTTCGTGCCGCCCCACAGCCACCGCACGTTGGCGAAATTGGCCCGGCACCATCTGGCTGCCATCGGCCAGGGTGAGGTCGGTGGCGGGCAGGCCGTCAAACAATTGGGCGTGCAGCCAGGTCAGGGCCTCGGGGGTGTAGAGCCAGCGAGCGGCGGCATCGGCTTCTTCACCTTGGGTGCAGCGGCGGTCAAGTTCGGCTTCGCACACCGCTTCGGTGCGGATGTGGGCCACGGCCAGGCGTTGTTTACGGGCCAGGTCGGCCTGGGCAGAATGACCTTGCCCTCGAAAAACGTATCCCTTGCTGAGTGGTTCAATCGAAGCAAGGAGAATGGAAATGACGAAGGCAAAGACAAGCTCAACGAGGGCGCGCTACACGTTGGAGTTCAAGCG
>JAUXXN010000636.1 GCA_030684755.1 Hydrogenophaga sp. | reverse complement strand
CAGCTTTTTCTCCAACGTGATGGTGTCACCCACCTTGGCGGCTTGCAGCTCTTTGATACCCGCAATGATGTAGCCCACCTCGCCCGCATTCAACGATTCACGCGGCTCGTTGCCCGGTGTGAACACACCCAGGTTGTCCGCGTTGTAGACCGTGTTTGTGGCCATCATCTTGAAGCGCTCGCCCTTGAGCAGACGGCCGTCGACCACACGCACCAGCATTACCACGCCCACGTAAGCGTCATACCAGCTGTCCACAATCATGGCGCGCAGCGGTGCGTCGGGGTTGCCCTTGGGAGCGGGAATACGCGCTACCACAGCCTCCAGAATGTCTTCCACGCCCATGCCGGTCTTGGCCGAGCAAGCAATCGCATCGGTGGCGTCAATGCCAATCACATCTTCAATTTCTACTTTGGCATTTTCGGGGTCTGCATTGGGCAGATCCATCTTGTTCAGCACCGGCACCACCTCCACACCCAACTCAAGAGCGGTGTAACAGTTGGCCACAGTCTGGGCTTCCACACCCTGGCTGGCGTCCACCACCAGCAGCGCACCTTCACAAGCCGACAGAGAACGGCTCACCTCGTACGAGAAGTCCACATGTCCCGGTGTGTCGATAAGGTTCAGGTTGTACACCTGGCCGTCACGGGCCTTGTACTGAAGCGCAGCAGTCTGTGCCTTGATGGTGATACCACGCTCTTTCTCGATGTCCATCGAGTCGAGCACTTGCTCACTCATCTCGCGGTCAGACAGACCTCCACAAAGCGAAATGATGCGATCGGCCAAGGTGGACTTGCCATGATCAATGTGCGCGATGATCGAAAAATTGCGGATGTGATTCATCAAAAAACCAACTCAAACACGGGGAGACCCACCCACCCTCAAGGGGCTGGAAGGCATAAAAAAGGGCGCGTCAGGTGTTGACGCGCCCGTAACCAACAATCAAGGACAACTGCGATAGTTGGGATTTCATTGTAGGCAAAAAGCCTGGAATGCACACCACCCATCCACAAGAAGCCGATTGTTGAAGCGCAACAACGAAAAATTGACCCACAAACTCAGCGCAGAAAATACGAAAAACCCGTACTTTTTGTGGACAACAGCGGCACGGGCCACCCGTTTTCCACACATTGCAGAGGTCAACATCAGCCACTTGCGAATACCGATCAAACTGCGACGATTTTATCGAATTTGGACAGCTGCCACGGCAAACATGTTTGTCCTCACCAACTCAAAAAAACCCTAAATGAACAAGGCCGTTCCTCAGATGGCACGACCTCTCAACTAGGAGTGTTCAGCGTACTGGACGAATGACAGCGTACTGAGCCCACTCGCCACGGCGAAAGAGTACGTTGACGGGGCGTGATTTGTCCAGCTTAACCAAGGCGGCTTCCAGTTCTTTCACGGTGGGCGTGTCAGCGTTGGCAACCGCCACGATCACATCGCCCTCACGCAAACCAGCACGGGCCGCTGGGCCTTCAGCAGACTGAACCCGCACGCCCCCCTTCAAACCCAACTCTTTCACTTGTGCCGCACTGAGATCGGCAACG
>JAUXXN010000625.1 GCA_030684755.1 Hydrogenophaga sp. | reverse complement strand
CGACAGGCCGTCGGCGCCGGGCAGGCGCATGTCGGTGACCACCACGCCAGCCAGGCCGGGCACGATGTGCGGCAGCACGGCTTCGGCCGAATCGAAGGCGCGCACGGGAATGTCGGCCAGTTGCAGGGCCTGCACACAGCCGAGCTGCATGGCGGCATCGTCTTCCACCAAGAAAACAGTCAGCGTTCGGTTCATGGTGTTTTAGGAAATGGGGCGTGTAGGGAGGGTTGCCACAGTGGCACGGTGAGGGTGAAGCAAGCGCCTGCACCTGGTGCGTTGCGGGCGGTCAGTGTGCCCTGGAATTCTGCGGCAATGTCGCGGCAAATCACCAGGCCCAAACCCAGACCAACACCGCTGGCTTTGGTGGTGTAGAACGGCTCGAAGAGGTGGGCCAAGTCGGTCTCGCTCAGGCCTTTGCCCGTGTCTTGCACCTGGATGGCAATGACGGGCGGCACCTGTTCAGAGCGCAGCTCGGCGCTGATCTGCAGGGTCTTGTGCGGCGCGTCGCGCATGGCGTCCAGCGCATTGCCCACCAGGTTCACCAGCACCTGTTCCAGCCGGTTGGTATCGCACCAGGCGATCCACTCGCCCGGCGCGCAGCGGTTGTCTGTTTCTACCTTTTCGTGCCGCTGGCGCAACTGGAACAAAAACAGCGCTTGCTCAACGGTGCGGCCCACATCGGTCGCCTCGGGGCGCGCGGTCGATTTGCGTGAAAAGCTCTTGAGCGGGTCGATGATGCGCGCCATCTGGTCCACCAAACGGGCCACGATAGACAGGTTGTCTTGCGCCGCGCTGTGGTTGCCCCGGCGCATGAACTCGGCCGCGTTGCCCGACAAGGTGCGGATGGCACCCAGCGGCTGCGTGAGTTCGTGCGTGATGCTGGCAGCCAGTTGGCCCAGCACCGCCATCTTGCCGGCATGGACCAGCTCGTTTTGCGCTGCGCGCAACGTGATTTCAGTCTGCTCGCGCTCAGCCACCTCTTTGCGCAGCAGGGTGTTGGTGTTGGTGAGCTGCTGTGTGCGACGGCCTACCTCTTGCTCCAGCGCAAGATTGGCTTGCTCTAACTGGCGTTTGGCGACCCGCTTTTGGCGCTCAATGCGCTGGCGCTGCGCCCAATACAACGCCAACAAAAGCAGGAAGGCAACCGACACGGACCCGCCAATACCGTCCACCAAGGCTTGGTGACGCACTGCGGCCAAGCTGGTAAAGATGAGCACCCGCCAGTCCATGCCATCCAGCGAGCGCCCCAGCACCATGAAGTCCGCCCGCTCCACCCCTTGGCCCAAGGCGGCCGACACCCGGGCCTCGTCGCCGCGCAGCAGGCCCTGCACCTCTTGGGAATCTTCGTTCACCGACAGTTCCACACTCAAGGGAAACAGGGGCAGACGCAGCGCGCCGTAGGTCTGTGCCAACTGCAAGTCGACCCGGCGCTCGGTCGGCAAAGGCACCAACGAGGTGTAGCGCCACTGGGGCTGAGAAGACAAGATAACCACCTGGTTGGCATCGGTCACCAGGGCGGGTGCACCCAGCATGGACCAGGTTTGTTCCAGCGCATCCAGGCCAATCTTGATGGCGGCCACACCCACCACCCGCGAGCCGTCGTAAATGGGGTGGGACGCAAAGTAGCCTGCATGCCCCCCGCTGCCGATGGCGAAGTGGCGTGTGGAGCGACCGGCCAATGCCTCTAAATAGTAGGGACGGTACGAAACGTCTTCGCCCCGCAGGCTGTCATCGCGCCGCGAGGTGTTGCTCGATGCCAGCACCACACCGCGCACATCGAGCACAAACACCGCCAAGCTGCCCAAGTGGGCATTCAGGCGGGCCAAGTAGTCGTTGGCCGCCGTGGCATGCGCTGCGCTGGGTGTCTGCAGCAAGCGCACCACCACGGGATTGAGCTGGATGGTGGCCGGCACCGGCTCCAAGCGCCGCACACGCGCCTCGACTACCGAAGCAAACAAATCAAGCCGTCCGTTGGAGGCGGCTCTCAGGTTGCTGGCGCCCTGGGCAAAGCTGCGCTCAAAAACCCAAAAGCCAGCCGCTGCAATCAGCGCCAACGCCACCAGCGCCAGGAAGGCACGCCACAAAGCCACCCCGGGTCGGCGGCGAGGCTGGGTTGGCTGCGGACCGAACGGGGGTGCGGTATTGATAGCGGCCTCTTGAGAAAAGGATCAGTGGGATCAGTGCGCCAGGATCTTGGAGAGGAATTCCTTGGCACGCGGTGAACGGGCATCGGGGTTGCCAAAGAACTCGTCCCGGCGGCAATCTTCCACGATCTTGCCCGCATCCATGAAGATGACCCGGTGGCTGACCTTTTTGGCAAAGCCCATTTCGTGGGTCACCACCATCATGGTCATGCCCTCGTGGGCCAGTTTCACCATCACATCGAGCACTTCGCCCACCATTTCTGGGTCGAGCGCCGAGGTGGGCTCGTCGAACAGCATCACGATCGGGTCCATGCTCAGAGCGCGCGCAATCGCCACGCGCTGCTGCTGGCCACCGGACATGTGCGCCGGGTATTTGTCCTCCACGCCGCGCAGACCCACCTTCTCCAGGTACTTGCGG
>JAUXXN010000617.1 GCA_030684755.1 Hydrogenophaga sp. | reverse complement strand
CGACCAAGGCTTGAGCACTCGCGGTGTTGATGTTGAGTGTGGTGCGTTCGGGTAACACCGCCACGTGGGGCTCCAACGCGGCCAAGCTGCTCGGCCCAATGCCCAGCCAGCCCAGGTGCGCCAGCTTGCGCGGCTTGAGTGCGGTGCGCGAAGGCATGGGGTCGTTGACGGCCAGTTCGGTGGTGCTGCGCAACTCGTCCACCGCCGCGTTCAGCTCGGACAAGGGCAAGTCGAGTTGTTCATAAAGCCGGGTGAAGGCTTGCATGTCGGGCTCTGATACCTCGGCTTTGGCTTCAGCACCGGCACCACCCATCTTCACCAGGTTCATGAAGTTGAGCCGCGACTGCATGTCGATCACCTCACCCGACAGAAAGGCTTCAAGCACATCGTCGGCGGTGTTTTCGCGGTCGGCCGCCAGAAAGCTCGATAGGCGCGCTTCTTCCAGGGGCATGGCCCAGGGCTCACCCAGGTGGTCGGCGTTGCCACTGTTTTGGTTGCCGCGCGCGTCTTCGCGCAAGATCAGGCGTGCCCAGTCCAAGGCGCCTGTGAGAATCCAGCCCGCTTGCAAGCGCTGGCGCTCGGCGGTCTCCACTTCGGTGGCGCGCCACTGTTGCCACAAAGCGGCTGAGGCCAGCGTGGCCACCAGGGTGACCACCAGCATGGCCAGCAGCAGCGCGGCGCCGCGTTGGCGCTGTACGCTGTGTGTGGCGTGGCGAACTTTGCAGCTCACTGCCGACCCGCCTGCAAGGTGGGGCGCACCCAGTCGCGCACCAGTTCGCCCGACAGGCTTTGACCGCTGGACAGCGTCAACACCAGCCGCACGCCATTGGGCAACTCGGTGGCGGGTGGCGCGTCTGCTGCCGCCCCGCTGGGTGCTTCTGTACCCACCGACGACTGCGGGTTCGCCCAAGTTTCTCCCCGGTGGTAAAACAATTGCCATTGGTCGATGCCAAACAGTGCAATGGCGCTGTCGTTGCCACCGCCGGGGCTGTCGGTGCTGGCCAGTTGGGCTCGGCTGCCCCAATCGGCCGCGCGCTGCCAGGCCCGCGCCAATTCGTCGCGCCGCACCAGCGGGGGCGATTGCCAGCGCATCCACTGGCCGGTGTGTCGCGCCCAAGCCACCACCCGCAAGCCGGGGCTTTGCAGCCCCACTTCGGTGCTGTCTCGGCGCGTCATGCGCAGCACCTGGCCGTTGAACTCCAGCGCGGGCACTTCGCCGGTTTCCACCACCGCGTCCAGATCGGCGCCCCACTGACCCAGCGCCGCTTGCAGACGAAGCAACTCGTCGGCCCGCTGCTGAGTCAGGGTCTGGGTTCGCGTCATGCCGTCGAGCGAACGCCAGCTCAACAGCGCCAACATCGACATGATCGTGATGGCCACCAACAGCTCAATCAGGGTGAAGCCGCGCGAAGTTGCAGTGGGGCTGCGGGGTTGTTTCATCAATACCGCCCCAGAACAGTGGACAGCGTGAGCAGCCGCACGTCAGCGCCATCCACCGGCGCCGTCACCACCGCGTCAATGCGTCGAAAATTCGGGTTGGGTGTGGGCAGCACCGACAGCCGCACTTGCAGCGTCTGCCCGGCCTGTTCACAGTCGGCGGTGTTGTCGCCCACACCCGGCAGCTGGCGCGACAAGCGCAGCCGGGTCAGCTCGTTTTCAGCGCACAACTGGGCCAGCCACTGGTCGCTCTGGCGGGTGGCAGCGCGGGTGAGCGCGCCCGTGGCCTGCAAGCCCGCCGAGAGCGTGATGGCCACCACCGCCAACGCCACCAGAATTTCCACCAAAGTGAAGCCGCGCTGAGCCGTTGGTTTCATGGCGTGGGCACCACGGCAAAGGGCGAAATGCCATCCGTTGCCAGCGTCAGCTGCCGTTCGCCCTGCAGCAGCACCAGCCGTTGCGCCGCAATCAGCGGTTCGGGGCCCAGCACCAGCACTTGGGCGCCAGTGGGCTGGGTCACTTGGGCGCGGGTTTCGGGGTCGAGCCAGGTGCGGGGCTCAGCCAGCGAGCTGTGTGCATCGCGCTTGGGCTTTACGCCCACAAATTCAAAGCCGTCAGGTCGCAGGCGCCACACCACCGGCACACCACTGGTGCGCGACTGGGCACGGGCCGACTCCAACAAGGCCGACAGGCGCAGGCCTTCGCGCTCCAGCCGGGTGGCGCTGCCGTCGCGAAGCGCCAGCGTGGCCCCGGCGGTGGCCAGCGCTACGATGGCCACTACCACCATCAGTTCCAGCAGGGTGAAGCCGCGCGCCTTCGTGGGCATGCCCGAAAAGTCGGTCACGAGCTGAGAAGTCGCTTATTGCCAGCTGCCGACATCCGCGTCGCGCCCTTCACCGCCGGGCTGTCCATCGGCTCCAAGCGAAAGCACGTCCACTTCGCCGTGCACACCCGGGTTCAGGTATTGGTAAGGGCGGCTCCAGGGGTCTGCGGGCAGCTTTTCCAGGTAAGGGCGCCAGTTGGGCGGCAACGGGCTGACTGAGGGTTTGGTCACCAGCGCGTTCAGGCCTTGCTCGCTGGTGGGGTAGCGTTGGTTGTCCAGTCGGTAGAGTTTGAGCGCCTGCATCAGGTTGTTGACATCGGTTTTGGCGGCTGTCACCCGGGCGTCGTCGGCGCGGTCGAGCAC
>JAUXXN010000616.1 GCA_030684755.1 Hydrogenophaga sp. | reverse complement strand
TAGGAGCCCGTCGAGAAGCCCCGCCTGGGTTTCGCTCGGATAGTCCTTTACCGACAAGATCGCGCCGACCTTCGTGTCGGCGGCGGTCGGCCCTCGCAGCTCGAACGCTTCATCGCCGAAGGTGACACGCTTGTAGGGGATGTGTCGGCCGAGATCAGCGCGCGGCAGGGCGACGGCACGGAGCTCGCCGTTGTAGAGGCTCGACAGGAACTCGACGGGCTCGGAGCAGTTGCCAGCCGCACCATCGTAAACGGTGAGCGGCACCGCGCCGTAGGGCTCGAGGACGGCAAGGGCTGCGTCGACTGCGGCCTCGAGCTCGCGCAGCTCGCGATCGAAGGCTAGGGCCCCAGCCGCCTCATCGGCGTGGTCGCGGACCAGGCGCAGCAGGCCGTCAATCAGCGCGCTTTGGCCGGGTTGCAAGGGTGTTGGAGAGGCTGGCTGCATGCCCGCCAAGTTGACGGCGGACACGCCTGCGGGCAGCACAAACCCGGCGCGGCGTTCGCGCTCGCGCAGGCCCTGCACCGGGGCGTCCACCGTGAGCACCAGCGCCTCAAAACCGGCAGCGGCGGCGCGTTGCACCAGTTCGCGGGTGAAGCCCCGGTCGGCTTGCAGGTAGAGTTGAAACCACAACGGGCCTCGGTCGGCGTCGGGCAGGTAGGTGTGGGCCACGTCTTCTAGCGGCGTGCTGGCTTGGGTGCTCAAAACCAAACCTGCACCCAGCGCGGCGGCGGCCAAGGCGGTGGCAAGTTCGCCGTGCGGGTGGGCCAGGGCTTGGTGGGCCATGGGTGCCACCAGCATCGGGTGAGCCAGCGTGCGGCCCAGCAGCGCCACGCGGGTGTGGCCGCCCGCCAAGGGGCGCAACACGCGCGGCAGCAAGGGCAGGCGTTGCCAGGCTTGGACGTTGGCGCGCAGGGTGATCTCGTCGGCTGCACCGCCTTGAAAGTAAGCCCACACCGCAGCGGGCAGCAGGCGCTGCGCGTGCTGTTCGTGGTCCAGCAGGCTCACCAAACCCGGCGGTAGGGTGTTGGCAGCGCGACCGCTGGGGTGCTTGAACGCAGCGCTTGGGCTGGGGTTGTCTGGGTGGGCGGCGGCGTTCATGTGTCGGCCCACATGCGCAGCAGGTTGTGGTAGGTGCCGGTGAGGGCGGTGGTTTGTGGGGTTTCGCCGTGTTGCTGGCGCAACTGGAGCAGGTTCATGTCCAGCTCAAACAGCAGGCGACGTTGCTCGTCGCTGCGCACCATGCTTTGAACCCAGAAAAAGCTGGCTAGGCGCTGGCCGCGCGTGACGGGACGCACCTCGTGCAGGCTGGTGCCAGGGTAGAGCACGGCGTGGCCTGCGGGCAGTTTGATGTTTTGGGTGCCGTAGGTGTCGTGGATGCCCAACTCGCCGCCGCCGTAGTCGGCGGGCTCGTTCAGAAACACGGTACACGACAGGTCGGTGCGCACCCGTTCCCCGGTTTGTTTGGCGTGCAGGACAGCGCCGTCGATGTGCGGGCCGTAATGGTTGCTGGCCCCGCTGTAGCGGTTGAACAGCGGGTTGAAAATTTTGCGCGGCAGGGCCGCCGAGAAAAACAGCGGGTCGGTTTGCACGGCTTGCAAGACGCGCTGTTGCAGCCGGATGGCCAAGGCGCTGTCTTGGGCCAGTTGCTGGTTGTTTTTTTGGGTCACGGCCTGCCCGCCCGCGCTGGACGCGCCGTCAATCCAGGGTGCTTGCGGCCCCAAATCGGCGCGGATCGAGGCGAGTTCCTCGGGGCTGAGCAGGTTTTTAAGAACGAGGATCATTGGGCAGGCCGTGGCTGGTGCTTTAAGTGCTTAGAACAAAGTTTTCAGACTCAGCTGCACGCTGCGTGCCGCGCCGGGCGCGTAAAAACCCCGGTAAAGCGAATCGGCGTAGAGCTTGTCGGTGAGGTTGGTCACGTTGAGCTTGAGCGAGGTGCTGTCCGACACGGTGTATTCGACCATCGCGTCGGCGGTGGCAAAGCTTTTGGCCACCAGCGTGCGCTGGCCTTCGGGGTTTTGTTCGCTGCGGTAGTTCAGGCCAGCACCCAGGCGCACCTTGGGCGTGACGCGGTAGGTGGTCCACAAACTGGCGCTGTGTTTGGGCGTGAGGGCGGGGCGGTCGCCTTGCACTTGGGCGCCGGTGCCGGTGGCGCTGAGCACCACGTTGCTCTGGTCGATGCGGGCGCTGGGAATCCAGGTGTGGTTGTAAAAAATGTCCCATTTCGGGTTGATACGGCCCGACAGGTTGAACTCCATGCCGGTGGCATGGCGCTTGCCCGAGAGCAGGTATTGCGCGGCGGCGGTGTCCGAGTCGGTGTTGCGCTCGTTGAATTTTTCGGAACGGAACAGGGCTACGCCCAGGGTGGCGCGGTCTTCAAACAGCTCAAACTTACCGCCCACTTCAATGTTGCGGCTCTTCTCGGGTGGCGTGTTGGCCATTTTTTCGTTGTTGCTGCCGGGTGCGAACGTGCCCAGCGCGAACTGGTAGGTGTCGCCCGAGGTGTTGTACGAGGTGCCCGCCGAGGCGTAGTACGACGCGGTGGCGCTGGGTTGGATCAGCACGCCCAGGCGTGGGCTCCACAAGCCTTCGCTGACCTCTTTGCTGTTGCCTGCGGTGTCGCTGTAAGAGCCCTTGAACTTGTCGTAGCGCAGTCCTCCCAGCAATTTGAGTTCG
>JAUXXN010000612.1 GCA_030684755.1 Hydrogenophaga sp. | reverse complement strand
GAGCTGTATCGCGGCGCGGAATACGTGGTCGACTTTCTCCCCAAGGTCAAGATCAAGGCCGCTGTGTCCCACGACCTCGTAGACCGCGTCATCGAAGCCATTGAAGGTGCTGCGCGCACCGGCAAGATCGGCGACGGCAAGATTTTTGTCACCTCGCTGGAACAGGTGGTTCGCATCCGCACCGGCGAAACCGGCAAAGAAGCGCTCTGATCACCGCCACAGTTCAAGAAAGATCACGGACATGAAAAAACTACTTGCAACCCTGCTGCTGGGCGTCGGCCTGGCCTTTGGCGGCCTGAACGCCGTAGCCCAGACCGCCGATGCGCCTGCTGCGGCTGTAGCCACCGAAGCCGCTCCTGCTGCCGCAGAGGCACCTGCTGTCGAGGCGCCCGCCGCCGCTGTGGCGGCCGAAGCGCCCGCCGCTGAAGAAGCCAAGCCCACCGTCGACAAAGGCGATGTGACCTGGATGATGATCTCCACCATTCTGGTGGTCCTGATGGTTGTGCCTGGCCTGGCCCTGTTCTACGGTGGCCTGGTGCGCAGCAAAAACATGCTGTCGGTGCTGATGCAGGTGATGGTGGTGTTCTCGCTGATCACGGTGCTGTGGGCCATGTACGGCTACAGCCTGGCGTTTGGCGGTGCAGGACTGATCATCGGCAATTTCGACAAAGCGTTCCTGATGGGCGTGACCGTGGATTCGCTGGCAGCCACCTTCACCGACGGTGTGGCCATTCCCGAATACATCTTCATTGCCTTCCAGGCCACGTTTGCCGGTATTACCTGCGCCCTGATCGTGGGTTCGTTCGCCGAACGCATGAAGTTCAGCGCTGTGCTGCTGTTCTCGGCCATCTGGTTCACCTTCAGCTACCTGCCGATCGCCCACATGGTGTGGGGTGAGGGCGGTTACTTGCTCGACAAAGGCGCGCTGGACTTCGCTGGCGGCACCGTGGTGCACATCAACGCTGCCATGGCTGGTTTGGTGGGTGCCTACATGCTGGGCAAGCGCATTGGTTACGGCAAGGAATCCATGGCGCCTCACAGCCTGACGCTGACCATGGTCGGTGCCTCGCTGCTGTGGGTGGGTTGGTTCGGTTTCAACGCCGGTTCCAACCTCGAAGCCAACGGCGGTGCCACGCTGGCCTTCATCAACACTTTGGTGGCCACAGCGGCTGCGGTGCTGGCATGGTGCGTGGGTGAAGCGCTGGGCAAGGGCAAAGCGTCTATGCTGGGTGCCGCTTCGGGTGCTGTGGCTGGTCTGGTGGCCATTACCCCGGCTTGCGGTTCGGTGGGCCCCATGGGCGCCATCATCATCGGTCTGATCTCTGGCTTCTTGTGCCTGTGGGGCGTGTCTGGCCTGAAGAAGATGCTGGGTGCCGACGACTCGCTGGACGTGTTCGGTGTGCACGGCGTGGGCGGTATCGTGGGTGCCTTGTTGGTCGGTGTGTTTGCAGCACCTGGCCTGGGTGGCACGGGCGCCGAAGACTTCTCTATCGCCAGCCAGCTGTTCATTCAGGCCGAAGGCGTGGTCATCACCATGGTGTGGTCCGCTGTGGTGGCCTTTGTGTCCTACAAAATTGTGGACATGATGGTCGGTTTGCGTGTGTCGGAAGAAGCCGAACGCGAAGGTCTGGACATCACCTCGCACGGCGAAACCGCCTACAACCGTTAAGTGTTTTCCCGGGGGTGACAGCCTGCTGCACAGCAGGTTGTCACCCCCAAGTTCCTGAGTGTCTCCTTTGGATGTTGAACCCGCGTTGCCGCAAGGCACGCGGGTTTTTTTTAGGGTATTTCCAGCCTTTTTGTCTTTGGCTGGATGGTCCCAGTAAGCCTGTTATGGGTGCGAGCCTTGAAAATACCCCGCTGGGTAGGTTCAAACAGGATGGTTGATGTTGCCCAGTGTCTGAAAATAGAGCCGTTCGACGCATTGACCCATCCTCAACCTTGCCGACGTTGCCCACCATGTTCATCGCGCTCAGTTGCTTCACCATCGACAACGACATGTCCGCCGAGGTGCGCACGGCCTTTGCCCAGCGCCCGCACCGGGTGGATGTGGTTCCAGGCTTTGTCAGCATGGAGGTGATGAGCCCCACCGACAATGCGCAGGAAGTTTGGCTGCTGACACGCTGGCGTGACCAGGCCAGCTATGCGGCTTGGCACCGCAGCGACGAATACCACGCGTCGCACGCGGGCATACCCAAGGGGCTGAAGCTGGTGCCCGGTTCGGCCCGTGTGCATCTGCTGGACGTGTTTGCCACCTAAAGCCATGCCATCGGCTGCAACGCACCCCTTTTTCTGACATGACCCTCACCACCACCGGCTTACAACGTTTTTGGCAGCTGCGCCACGATGCCGTGGTCAGCGTCACCGAGCGGTTTTATGCCACCCACGGCACGGTGTACCAACAGTGGGGGCCGCGTGGGCGCGAGGCTTGCCGCGAAGACCTCGGGTTTCACATCGAATTTTTGCGTCCTGTGCTGGAGTTTGGTCTGGTTCAACCGATGGTCAGCTACCTGGTTTGGCTGCGCGAGGTGTTGGACGCACGCGGCATCCCATCGGGCCACCTGGCGCAGTCGCTGCGTTGGCTGGGCGATTTTTACGCCGATCACCTGGACGCACCCGATGCCGCCGCCGTGCAGGCGGCGATGGATGGGGTGTTGCAGGCGCTGGCGCAGGCCGAGCAGATGCCCGCCAGCCCTGCGCAGCCCGACACACCCACCGCAGCCGCCTGGCCCGAGGTGTGTGAGTTTGAGCACGCCTTGCTGCGCGGAAATCGCAACGAAGCACAGCAGGTGGTGCAACGCTGTCTGGCGCAGGGGCACAGCCTGGTCAGCATCGAGGCCCATGTGGTGCAGCCCGCCATGGTGCGCATTGGCGATGGCTGGCAGGCCAACCGCGTGAGCGTGGCGCAAGAGCACATGGCCACCGCCATTGCCCATGCCGTGATCACAGCCAGCCTGGAGCAGCAAAGCCTGCCACCGCCCAATGGACACCACATCATCTTGGCCTGCGTGGAGGGCAACCACCACGCACTGGGGTTGCGCATGGTGGCCGATGCTTTTGAGGTGCAGGGCTGGGACGTGACCTACCTCGGTGCCAATGTGCCCACCCGTGCGCTGGTGGACATGGTGACCACAGAACAGCCCGATTTGCTGGGGTTGTCGGTGTCGTTCCCGCAGCAACTCGGCACGGTGCGTGACATCCTTGCGCAGCTTAACGAGCGCTTGCCCGATACCCGACCTCCCGTGCTGGTGGGCGGTTTGGCTGTCAACCGTTTTCAGCCACTGGCGGGCGTGCTGGGCGCAGAGGGGCACGCCGCTTCGGCACTGGATGCCGTGGATGTGGCGCAACAGTTGCTGAAACAACCGCCGACCCATGGCCTCTGAGTTGCCCCAGCACATGCCAGATGCAGGTTCCGCGCCCTGGTATCCCCCGGTGCTGGACAAGTTGTTGGCTGTGGCCGCCGCCGAGCTGGATGCAGAGGGTGTGCTGCTGGCGGCCAATGCGGGGTTTTTGCACCTGCTGCCCGCGCCTGGAACGCAGTTCATGGGCCAGCCTGTGGGTCGGTTTTTTGTGCAACCCAAATTTCAGACGTTGATTGCGGGTGATTACACCGGCCTGTTCACGGTGGGCGACACCAACGGGACCACATGCAGCCTGCGTGGCCACTGGCGTTGCGTGCAGGGCCGCTTTCAGTGGCTGGCCGAACACAACATTGAAGATCTGGAGCGGCTGAGTGCCGTTTTGCTGGACATCAACGAGAAATACCAACTCACCCAGCAAGCCTTGGCTGTAACCAACAAACATTTGCGCCGCCGCGAGGCTGAGGTGGTGTCTCAGTCACAGAGCGATGCCCTGACTGGCGTGGGCAACCGGCGCTACCTTGACGCCGCCTTGCAAAGAGAGGTGACCCGTGCTTTGCAAACCGGGCTGCCACTGTCGGTCGTGATGGCAGACCTCGATCACTTCAAGGCCGTTAACGACACCCATGGTCACCAGGCCGGTGACGCGGTGTTGGCCGCTTTTGGTGCCCAACTGCGCCAAAACACCCGTGCCAGCGATGTGGTGGCCCGCTTTGGTGGCGAAGAATTTCTGGTGCTGATGCCCGACACCGGGCTGGCCAGTGCCACCGAATGGGCTGAGCGCATACGTGCCTTGTCCGCCACCACCACGGTACCGCCGCTGTCTTCTCCTGTGACTGTCAGCCTGGGTGTCGCGGAACTGGAACCCGGCATAACCAATCCATCTGAGGCTATCTACCGCCTGGTTGAGCGGGTGGACGCAGCCTTGTACCGCGCCAAACGCGCCGGTCGCAACCGGGTGGCGACTGC
This sequence comes from Hydrogenophaga sp., assembly GCA_030684755.1. Taxonomy (GTDB): domain Bacteria; phylum Pseudomonadota; class Gammaproteobacteria; order Burkholderiales; family Burkholderiaceae_C; genus Hydrogenophaga. The sequence goes on along the minus strand of JAUXXN010000612.1, from coordinate 12,827 downwards.
CGGGACGGAGTGAGCAAGCGCACAAGCAAAATCGGGCTTTTTTTGATGCATGCCATGGCAACCGGGCAAACTAAGATGGTGCTTTCGCACGCCCGCTCAACACGCCCACATCGGGGCCCTCAGCAGAAAGTCACCATGTTTCTTGCATCCTGTGCCCTGTTGGGTCGGCATTTCTGCATCACCGTGGCGCTTGGTTGCGCCGCACTGCCCGTGCTGGCCACCAGCAACACCGCCGCGACCGAGGCCCCGCGCAAGCCGGCCAAGGTCACCTTCATCGACGCACCTTCGAGCGAAACACCTGCTGCGCGCAACAAACGGCTCAAGCGCGAGTGCAAAGGCCGCCCCAATGCGGGTATGTGCCTGGGGCACACGCGCTGAAACTGGCCCCAAAGACCCGCCAAACACGGGTTTACCCGTGCAGGTGCGGCGGCAATTGCAGCCCGGCGTGCAAAAAATTCAAAGCCGGTTGAGAGCCTGGCCGCTACCATGGCGGCCATGAGTTCCAACCCTTCTGAACACCCCAGCGCCCTCATCGACCAGGTGCGCTCCGCCGCCGCCAGCCGCCAGCCGCTGCGCATTGTTGGTGGCGACACCAAGGTCTTTTATGGCCAGCCCACCACGGGCACCCCGCTGTCCATGGGCGGTTGGTCGGGCATCGTCAGCTTCGAGCCCACCGAGCTGGTGGTGACGGTGCGAGCCGGTACCCCGTTGGCCGAGCTGGAAGCCGTGCTGGCCGAAAAAGGCCAGTGTTTTCCGTTTGAGCCGCCGCGCTTTGGTCAGGGCGGCACCGTGGGCGGCATGGTGGCCGCTGGATTGGCGGGCCCGTCCCGCGCAGCCGTGGGCAGCGTGCGCGACTTTGTGTTGGGCGCGCAATTCATCAATGGTCGTGGCGAGTTGCTCACCTTTGGTGGCCAGGTCATGAAAAACGTGGCGGGTTACGACGTCAGCCGCGTCATGGCCGGTTCGCTGGGCACCCTGGCGGTGCTCACCGAACTCAGCCTGAAGGTGTTGCCGGTGGCCCCGGCCGAAGCCACCTTGGTGTTTGAACGGGGCCAGGCCGACGCGCTGGAGCAGCTCCACCGCTGGGGCGGCCAGCCCTTGCCCATCAACGCCTCCTGTTGGGTGAAAGACGGCACGGCGCCCGGCGCTCCCGAGCTGCTGTTCGTGCGCCTGCGTGGCGCGGTGGCTGCGGTGGAAGCCGCCTGCACCCGCATGACCCAAGAAGCCGGTGGGCGCCGCATGGACAACGCCCAAGCCGCTGGCGATTGGTCTGCCTGCCGCGACCAAACTTTGCCGTTCTTCAACCCGCCGTCGCCCGACCTCTGCCTGTGGCGCTTGTCGCTGCCGCAAACCGCTCCGGTGCTGGCCTTGCCGTATGCGCAGTTGGTGGAGTGGCAAGGCGCACAACGCTGGCTGTGGGCACCCGCATCCGCCGCCACCGAACTGCGCACCGCTGCAGCGGCTGTCAACGGCCACGCCACCCTGTTCCGGGCTGGCGCAGATGGCGCCCTCGGTGTGGCCCGCTTCAGCCGCCAAAGCCCAGCCATTGAAACCATCACCCAGCGTCTGCGCGCGCAATTCGACCCGGCAGGCATCTTCAACCCCGGCAGAACATGAGATTCCAGGCTTTATTGAGCTGACCACACATGCAAACCAACCTCACCCCCGAATACCAGGCCCGTGCCGACGGCCGCGCCGCCGAGGCGATTTTGCGCAAGTGCGTGCACTGTGGTTTTTGTACCGCCACCTGCCCCACCTACCAGCTGCTGGGCGACGAGCTGGACGGCCCGCGTGGGCGCATCTACCTGATGAAGCAGGTGCTGGAGGGCGCCGAGCCCACGCGCAAAACCCAGATGCACCTGGACCGCTGCCTCACCTGCCGCAACTGCGAAACCACCTGCCCCAGCGGTGTGGACTACGGCCACCTGATCGACATTGGCCGCAAGCTGGTGGACGAAAAAGTGCCGCGCCCAGCGGGTGAAAAAGCGGTGCGCTGGTTGCTGAAAGAAGGCTTGCCATCGCCCCTGTTTGGCCCCGCCATGAAGATGGGCCAGATGGTGCGCGGGCTGCTGCCAAGCACCTTGAAGAACAAAGTGCCCGCCAAACAAGATGCCGGGCGCTGGCCTACCCAAACCCATGCCCGCCGGGTGCTCATGCTGGCGGGCTGCGTGCAACCGGCCATGATGCCCAACATCAACTCGGCGACCGCACGCGTGTTGGACGCAGCCGGTGTGCAAACCGTCATCGCACCCAAAGCCGGTTGCTGTGGGGCGGTGAAATTCCACCTGAACGACCAGGACGGTGGTCGCGCCGAGATGCGCGCCAACATCGATGCCTGGTGGCCGCTGATCGAGAGCGGTGTGGAGGCCATCGTCATGAACGCTTCGGGCTGCGGCGTCACGGTGAAGGAATACGGCCACATCTTGGCCGACGACCCGGCCTATGCGGCGAAGGCGGCGCGCATCAGCGAACTGACCCAAGACTTAAGCGAACTGCTGCCCGCCTTGGTGCCGGTGCTGAAACCCAAACTGGCGCAGCAGCCCGACGCGAAAAAGGTGATCGGCTTTCACCCGCCCTGCACGTTGCAGCACGGCCAGCAGCTCAAGGGTGGCGTTGAAAAGCACCTGGCTGCGCTGGGCTTCACGGTGCAGGTGGCGAAAAACGAGGCGCACCTGTGCTGCGGCTCGGCGGGCACCTATTCGGTGCTTAACCCCACGCTGTCGTACCAGTTGCGCGACCGCAAGCTTGGGCATCTGAGCGAGCTCAAGCCCGCCGTGATCACCAGCGCCAACATCGGCTGCATCACCCACTTACAAAGCGGCACCGACACGCCGGTGCGGCATTGGATCGAAGTCTTGGACGATGCGCTGGCCTGACATTCAGAGGGATTTGTGCACACATCGGTGCGGTTTTCTCGGTGTCCGTGCACTTGGCTAGGCGGCTTTGACTTTTGGGCACGCTAAGCTGTGCCCAGCGGAGCCACCGGTGTCAGGCCCCGCGCTTCCTGTACCCGACGCCAATGGAGAGTTCACATGGGTTTTTTCAGCAATATTTTGGAGAAGCTGGGCATGAAAGAGGCGGCCGCAGCGCCGGTGATCGAACCACCGCCAGCGGCGCCCGCTTCAGCACCAACGCCTGCTCCGGTGGTCGCTGCCGCCCCAGCTGAGCCAGTGGTGCAACCCATTGCCATGGTGGACGTGGTCGCCCTGCTGAGTGACAAAGCGGCTAAAAATCCAGAAAAGCTCAACTGGAAAACCTCCATCGTTGACTTGCTCAAACTGCTGGGTCTGGACAGCAGCCTGGCCGCGCGCAAGGAACTGGCCAAGGAGCTGTATTGCCCTGACGACAAAATGGCCGACTCCGCCCAGATGAACATGTGGCTGCACAAACAGGTGCTGGGCCACATCGCCGCCAACGGCGGCAACATTCCGAAAGAGCTGCTCTGACCGGTGCCGTTTCATGATCCCCGCGCTTGCGACCCTGCTTGTTTTTCAGCTGCTCGGGGAAGCGATGGTGTTTGCGCTCGCCGCACCCGTGCCTGGCCCTGTGGTTGGCTTGGCTCTGCTGTTGTTGGTGCTGGTGCTGCGCCCGGCTTGGCTGCAGGCCATCAAACCCACGGCGCAAACCTTGCTGCAACACCTGTCGCTGCTGTTTGTACCGGCGGGTGTGGGTGTCATGCTGCACCTGCAGCGCTTGGGTGACGAGGCGCTGGCCATTGGCGTGGCGCTGGTGCTGAGCACGCTGGTCGGGCTGGCCAGTGCCGCGCTCACCATGGACTGGCTGATGAGGCGCATGGTGCCCAAACCTCCAGCCGTTGACGGGGAGTCGCCATGAACCCGGTGTTGCCCGCCGCTGCCGAACGTTTGGCCGATGTGTGGGTGTACCTGGCCACCACGCCGCTGCTGGGCCTGACGGTGACGCTGCTGGTCTACCAAGGCGCTTTCATGCTGTACCAGCGCAGCGGATTTCACCCGCTGGCCAACCCAGTGGCTATGGCCGTGGTGGCACTGGGCACCTTGCTGTGGGCCACGGGCACGCCCTATGCCACCTACTTCGAGGGCGCGCAATTCGTTCACTTTTTGTTGGGCCCGGCCACGGTGGCGCTGGCGGTGCCGCTGTTTGAACAGCTCGCGCGCCTCAAGCGCCTGTGGCTGCCCATGCTGGGCGCGCTGGTGGTGGGCACGCTGGCCGCCACGGTCACTGCCATGGGCTTGGGCTGGGCGCTGGGTGCCTCCAAAGCCACATTGGCCTCTCTGGCGCCCAAGTCGGTCACCACGCCGGTGGCTATGGGCATTGCCGAAAAAATCGGCGGTTTGCCTTCACTTACTGCCGTGTTGGTGGTGTGTACTGGCATTGTGGGTGCGGCCAGTGCCCGGTTTTTGTTTGATGCTTTGCGCATCACCGACCCTACGGTGCGCGGCTTCGCACTGGGCACCGCTGCCCATGGCATTGGCACAGCGCGCGCGTTTCAGGTGAGCCAGGAAATGGGCGCCTTCGCCGGCTTGGCCATGGGCTTGAGTGCGTTGTTCAGCGCGCTCGCTTTACCCTTGGTGGCGGGGCTGTTGCTGCGCTGGGTATGACATCCGAAGGGTCTATGGATGTCGGGGGTTGTCCGTTAGAGGTTGTTGTGCCTGGCACTGGAAGGCAGCAGGCCCAGCGATGCGGCCTTGAACACCGCCTCGGCCCGTGTTCTCACGTCCAGGATTTTGAAGGCCGCCATGACATGCGTTTTGACCGTGCTTTCCGCCAGAAACAGTTCCGAGGCAATGAGTCGGTTCGATTTGCCCTGTGCCGCCATCAGCAGGCAGTCAATTTGGCGTTTCGACAACTGGCGCAGTGGTGCCCCGGTTTCGCTATCAACAGCGTCAGTGGTAACGGGTCTGCTGTTCAGAAAATCGGTATCTGCGCTGCTGAATGCGGCCACGCTGCACCCGTTGACCAGGGTGTGTGGGGGCACGTACTGGAGGGCGAAGGTGGGCACATAGATGCCTCCGGCCAGAATGGTGCGCAAGGCGTGGAGCAAGGTGTCCACATCCACCGCTTTGGGCACAAAGCCAGCCGCCCCCTGGGCAATGAGTTGGTGCACCAGTTGCGGGTCGTCGTTGCCCGACACCATGATGATGGTGGTGTCAGTGTGGACTTTTCGCATGCGCTCCAAGCTGTTGGCTGAGTTGTTTTCTTTGGGAAAACTGTAGTCCAGCAGGATCAGATCGAAGCGTCCTGGCTTCGCCAATGCCCCAGCCAGGGTGCTGGCGGTTTCACAGACCATACCGGGATGCAGGTCTTCCAGAAGGAATTTCAGGCTCTGACCAAACAAGGTCTGGTCATCAACAATCAGTGTTCGCATGGTTCAGTTTAAAAAACAAGACGTTCGTCAAACTGACGCAACAGGGTTCTATGTTCTGACATTGCAGTCTGGATGTTTCGAATCGACAAAAAGCCACAAGCGGTGGAACGGCGCGACCAGACGCGCGACCTGTTTATCAACCGGTCAACACACTAACCAGACGCACAGGGAGGGGGTGGAGCAGCCCTGACCATCGCTGTGACCCGTTGCGTAGGCTTGTTGTTTGTAGTTCTCCACGGCACGGCTTGTTAAAGGTTGTTGGCTTTGTCTTGCAAAAAGTCGTGTGCTTTTTTGAGCATGAGTTGGGTACGCACGCGTCGCAAAACAATGGGTGGATTGACAGGCTTGGTGATGTAGTCGAGTGCGCCCAGGCGCAAGCCTTTTTCTTCGTCCTCAATTTGGTTTTTGGCCGTCAAGAAAACCACAGGAATGTGGGCGCTGGCAGGGTTGGCCTGGAGCTGGGTGAGGGTGGCGAAGCCGTCCATGCCGGGCATCATCACATCCAGCAGAATCAGATCGGGGGGGTTAGAGCCTGAAGCAATCGCCAGAGCCCGTTCTCCGTTGGAGGCTACCCGCACCTGGTATTCGTCTTTGAGCAGGTCAAACATCAGAGCCAAGTTGGTGGGTGTGTCGTCCACCACCAAGATGCTGGAAGCAAGGTCTCCAGCGGTTTTTTGGGTGGGTGCCAGGGTGGCTGGATCGGTGTAACCCATGGCCTCCAGAAGCCGGTAGGCTTTGGGCAAGTCGTACTGGCGCAAGGCTGTCTGAATGCGTTCAAACGAACCGCCCAGGCGGTTTTTCAGTTCGGCGGCGTAGGTGGCGATCAGATCAACAGCCGCCGGGTCGTCGTTGGCAGACAGCCAAGCCAAGCGGTGGCCCAGCAGAGCCTCTGGGCTGTCATCGTTTGGCCGTGGCAGCGCAGCGCTGAGGGCCTGGGGTATGGCAGGATCGGGTGCATCGGGCTGGGCGAGTCTGGGCCAGATCGGTATATCCAACGGTATTGGCTCATTGTCCAGATCAGCCGCAACAGTTTCTGGCCGACCGAACCAGGCCGTGCACCAAAACACAGAACCCACCCGAGGTTCGCTTTGAACACCTACCTCACCACCCATCATTTCGGCCAGCGTTTTCGCAATGGCCAAGCCCAATCCGGTGCCACCGTATTTGCGCGAAGTGGATGAATCGGCCTGGGAGAAGCTTTTGAAAAGGGCGTCAAAGTGTTCGGGTTCAATCCCGATACCGGTGTCTTGTACCGAGAACTTGAGTTGTACCCGCTCCGTTGTTTGTTCAACGAGGGCAATTTCCAAACGCACACTGCCTTGTTCGGTGAACTTGATGGCATTGCTGACAAAGTTCAGCAGCACCTCGGTTAGGCGCAGTTCGTCGCCCAACAAACGCTCAGGGGTGCCCGGCTTCACATGCAGGCTCAGCGCGATATCTTTGGCTGTGGCCGCGTCCTCGTTCATGGTCAATACGTTGTCGAGGGCCTGGGACAGACGGAACTCTCTGTGTTCCAGCTGGAGCATTCCCGCATCCATTTTTGAGAGATCCAAGACCTGGTTGATGAGCTTGCGCAGGTGCAGGCTGCACTGGTCGATCATTTCCACGTATTTGCGCTGCTTGGCCGTCAGTTCCGACTTCAGCACCAAGTAGCTCATGCTGGTGATGGCGCTGATGGGGGTGCGGATTTCATGGCTGATGTTGGACAGAAATTGCGACTTGAATCGGGTGGCCTCGGTGGCCACTTGCTTTTCTTCTTCCAGCTTGGCCAACAGGCGTTGATTTTCATAACGCATGCCGATCGATTCTTCGAAGCTGTGAGCCATTTGCACCGACAAACGCGACAACACCAGCCCCATGCCCGCCAAAGCCAGCACCAACGGAATGCTGACCAAGCTGTGCGTTGCCCAGTAAAGAATGGCCAAGCTCAGGTTGATCCAGGCTCCGCTGACGAAAGTGGTGGGGTGGGTGGCCGCATTGATCATGGCCGCGCTCAGGTAAATCAGTTGCAGCGATGTGCCCACGGCAGCCAGTGTCAGGTCGCCGCTGTAACCAAACCACCACACCGTGCTGCCCATCAGGGCCTGGTTGATGGCGGTCATCCACCAAAGCCAGATTTGCCGAACCCGCAAGCCCTGGGTGCTGGCCTGTGCCAGACCGTCCATGACGTGCGTGCAAACCCGCCAATTGACTTCGGCCATGCCCATCACGGGTAGAGCCCAACACAGGCGAACCCACAGGGGCAAATCGGCGGGCAGGACGAATACTGTGACCGCACACACCGCCCAGATCACCCATTTGGAGGCAATCGACTGACCCGCTCGCAGCTCCAGAGAGGCGCGGGCCGTACCCACTGCTACGGTGTTGGTGGTGTGGTGAGGCAAAAATCCCCAGGCCGTGTGGATGCGCATAATAATCACTAACGAATCAGCAGGGAGAAAACAAGGATGACTGAAAAAGCCATGGCATGGTCCCGTTCTGCCCAAACATGGTGGCACGACCACCATGAGGCCCCGAGTTGTGATGTTCTGATTGTCGGGTCGGGCTACGGCGGCAGTTTTGCCGCCAAAACATTGGCCAAGCCCGGGCGGCGGGTCTGGTTGCTGGAGCGAGGGCGGGAGTTTGCTCTCGGCAGCTTTCCTGAAAGTATCGGGTCTTTGCCAGGCCATGTCCGATTCCAGAAAGGTGCTGACTCGCACGGTACAGGTAATGCTGATGGATTGCTCGATTTCCGTCAATACACCGATGTGACCGTGCTTGTCGGAAACGGCTTGGGCGGCGGCTCGTTGATCAACGCGGGAGTGGCTGTTTTGCCCGAACCGACGTTGCTCCAAAACCCGCACTGGCCGACCCACTACCGCCACCACGCCGCACACCGAGACGCACTTTGGCAAGCCATGCAGGAAGTGCAATCCGTGCTTCAAGCCCGGCCGTTTGCCCAAGCCAGTGAACTGCGCAAATACCAGGCACTGTCGGCGCTGGGCCAGTCGTTGGGCGAAGTGGCCGAGGCGGTTCCCATCACGGTGGCCAGCGAAGACCAAATCAGCACCGCTGGCGTGGCCCAGGCCGCTTGTACACGCTGTGGCAACTGCTTCACCGGTTGCAACGTGGGCGCCAAAAATACCTTGCTCACGCACGTGCTGCCCGATGCCGTTCGTGCAGGTGCCGAGCTGATCACCGGCTTGACAGTGCTCGATATTCGCCCCTGCGAGGGCATGGATGCAAAGGCCGACGATGGCGGGCCCCCTTACCTCTGGCTCGTGCGCATGGCCATGACAGCCGATCTGTCATCCACTGGCGAACGCCAAGTGATGGAAGTTCGGGCACGCTCGGTGGTGCTGTCTGCCGGCGCGCTGGGCAGCACCGAAATTCTGCAACGCTCCAGTGCATTGAAGCTGTCCCCTTGTTTGGGCCAGCGGTTTTCCACCAATGGCGACGTGCTGGCTTTGGGCTGGGGCATGGGGGTTCGTGTGAACGGCATGGCCCGTGCCGACGAAGCTGAGCAAGCACCCAACGAGCGCGTTGGCCCCACCATCACTGGACGGCTCGCACCCAGTTTGCAAGTGGATGGACAGCAGCGTCGGGTGTTGGTGGAAGATGGCGCAGTGCCTTCTGCCTTGACGCAGGCGGTGGTGGCACTGGGTGCTACTTTGTCGTTGCCCCACCGCTACACCCGCAGTGGTTTGCAGGACTACCATGCCAGTCGCAAGGCTGCTGGTGAATCCATCGACCCGCTGTCCACCCCACCCGATATTGACAGGCACGCCCTGCTGATGCTGGTCATGGGACCGGACGATGCCGATGGCCGCATCCGCTTCAAACCGGGCCAGCCTGATGCCCACGGCGCCGCCCGGCGCGATGCGCTGGACATCACCTGGTCGGGTCCAAAAAGCGGCCCCCGCTCCGCCTATTACCAGGCCGTTCACGACTGGCTGATCAAAGCCAGTGAGCGAGGTGGTTTCCAGGGCGGTGATTACTTGCCCAGCCCGTTGTGGAAACCACTGCCCGATGACTTCGAAGGCGTGGCCGCCGGGGTCGATAACCCCCTGGGCTTGACCGTGCATCCGCTGGGTGGTTGCCCCATGGGAGATGGTCCGGACAACGGCGCGGTGAACTGGCAGGGCACGGTGTTCAGGGCCGACGGCGGGCAGGGAAACCCGCTGTATGAAGGCCTGCATGTGTTGGACGGTGGCATGCTGCCCACGGCAGTCGGGGTCAATCCCTTTGTCACCATTGCTGGCCTCAGCCTGGTGGCCGCCCGCGCCATGCGCCAGCAGTTGGATGCGCAAGACGCAGCCCGTGCCCGACCCGCTCCCGTGGTGCCTTTGCCCGTGGAGCCTTTGCTTGAGCCTGCACCCGTTGCACAGGCCCGCGTAGGAAGGCCGCCTGCTGCAGTCGAACAGCCGGTGCGCCTGCAATTCAGGGAGCACCTGCAAGGCCACTGGCAAGCCGAGCGCCCACACTGGGCACCGGCGGCCAACCCGCAGTGGACCGACGACGAGCGCTTGCGCGAGTGGGTGGTGGCGGTGGATGTCGATCTGAACCTCGACCAATGGCTGGGCAACCCCTCCATGCGGCTGGAGGGCGCGCGCATGCGCATCTTCCACAACCCCACTCCCCACGACCTCACCATCCGCCCCGAACTGACCCAGGGCCAGCCTTGGCTGGAAGGCGCCGGCTGGGTGTCCCTGCTGGCCAGCGATCCTGCGGACGGACCGACTGGCGTGGTGCGCAGGCTGGCGGCGCTGGCCACCTTTGCAGCCCGCCGCCCGCTCAGCGATTTCCAATCGACCAAAAGCAAAAAAAACCTGTTCCAGAAAATACAAGCCCTGTGGCGTGCAGCGGGCAACCACGCCCAGTACCGCACCCTGAATTACGCGTTTGAACTCCAGGCCGCCACCGCTGGCGTACCGCCGGTGCAGGCCGCTGGGCAAAAACGCCTGGCCTATGCACCATTCCAAAAAACCCCGTGGGAAGCGCTGGTCAGTATCGACTTGCACCTGACCCCCGGCAGTGGCCACCCCCCGGCGGTGCTGGCGCTGAATGTCGACCTGATCGACATGGTGCGACGCCAGCGGCTACAAGTGGCCAGCGCGCCCGATACCCCGGCGGCCATCATCGGGTTGGCCAGTTTTGGCAGTCTGTGGCTGCGTGCCCTGTTTCAGACCCATTTCTGGAGCCTGCGCGGGCAAGACTACGACCGCTTGCAGACCGGTGCACCTGCCAAGCACGGCCCGCTGTACCCCACTCTTCCGGGGCCAGCCTGTCAACCCGAGGTGACCAAGTTGCCTGTGCCCCGGTATGCACCTTTTGCACAGGCGGGCGGTGCTTCTGCCGAAACCCTGTCGCTGGAACTCACCCGCTACACCCCGGCGCAGGGCAGCGACCCGGCCCGCCACCTGCTGATGATCCACGGCCTGGCGCACGGGGCCACCGTGTTCAGCACCGACACCACCGGCGGGCGCAACATGGCCGCCGCCTTCCTGGCCCAAGGCTACACCGTGTGGCTGCTGGACCACCGCCTGTCCAACCGCCTGGGTTATGCCAAACAGCAGCACAGCATGGACGATCTGGCCCAGCTCGACATTCCCGCTGCCGTGGCCCATGTGTACCGCACAGCGGGCCAGCCCATCCGGGTGCTGGCCCACTGTGTGGGCGGTGGTGCATTTGCCATGGCCACCTTGCGGGGCTGGCTGCAAGAGAGTCCAGGCCAAAGCCGGGTCAAGGCCGCCATCATCCACGCCGTCCATCCGTGGGTGGTGCCCTCGGTGTCCAACCAGCTCTCGGGCGAGCTGGCTGCGCTCTACCGCGACTGGCTGCCCGCCGATCTGGCCATCGACCCTGTGCCGCCACGCAAACCTGCGGCCATCGACCAGCTCATTGACCGCCTGGCCGCCAGCCTGCCCTGGCCGCAAGCCGAACAGGCCGCCCACCTGGCCCATGTGGTAGACCCCGAAGGCGGCACCGCCACCTGCAACCGCATGACGCTGTTCTATGGCCGCGAATGGGTGCACGCCAACCTGGCCGATGCCACCCATCGCCAACTGGCTACGCTGGTGGGGCCGGCCAGTGTCGAGGTGTTCCGTCAGCTGTACTACATCATCACTCGGCAGCGCCTGACCGACCGTGAGGGTGCAGGCGTTTACATGACACGGGCCAATTTCCAGGCCCACTGGTCGTTTCCGGTGCTGTTTGCCCACGGCACACAAAACCGCGTGTTCGACCCCCGCAGTGCGGTGCGCTCGTGGTTGCAGCTCAGCCGTCTTCAATCCGAGCAGCCTCAACCGGCGCAGCGCCAAGTGGGCCTTTTTATGCCCGAGGGCTATGGGCACATGGACTTTTTGTTTGGCAAAGATGCCCACCGCGATGTTTATCCGTCGCTGGTGCGTTTCATGGACGATCCGGCCCGCTTTGACAGTACCTGGAGCGTGAGCAGCGCAGAGGCCGAGGCCAGCCACCAACGCATTCCCCGGCACTGGCAAGACCATTCGGCCAGCGTGCAGCGCCAGCCGCTGACCGGCCCCATGCTTCAGCTCAACCGCTTACCGTCCGCCGATGGGCAGACCGACCCTTGGGGCGTTCAAGGCCAGCGCGAACTGGTGGTGTGGGTTGAACTGCCCAACGATCCCTGGCTGGCCGCCCACCCGCCCCGGTTGGTTTGTGCCGATGAGAGCGGGGCTGATGACCTGCCTGGTCTGCAGGTTACCCAGTTGCAGGCCATTCACCCCACCGGTGGCGCCGATGCACAGGTCCAGCCACGGCCAGCCGTTGCCAGCCGAGCAACACTGCTTGAAGGTGCGGGCAGCTACTGGGTGCTGCGGTTGCGCGAAACCGAGAAGCTGCCTTTTGCGCGGCTGCCTGCGCTGGAGCTGGTGTGGGGCTGGCCACAGGCTGCAGTCCCGCTGAACCTGTCCCGGTTGCCTTGGTGGCACCGCTGGCACAGCGGACACATGTTGCTCAATGCGTCGGGCTCTGCGCAACCTTCCATCAGTTGGCTGGCCAGTTCGTGCCGCTGGCCTGGCTTGCCCTTCGAGCGCAACGCCGTTGACGGTCTGGCCCTGCACATGCAAGAACACATCCACCACCCCGCACGACCTGTGCAGGCACTCGTGCTGCTGGGCGATCAGATTTACGCCGACGCCACCGCCAACCAGTATGATGTGCAAGAAGGCGACGAACGCTTGGCCCAGTCCTACCGCGATGCCTGGGGCGGCCCGCACACCCGAGCACTTTTGGCCCGCCTACCCACCTATACCGTGGTAGATGACCACGAATACGTCGACAACTGGAACGGAAGCACCAGCCCCGAGACCGACCCCACTTTTCTCAACGGCTTTGAGGCCACATTGGCCTACCAGTGGCGCTGGAACGATGGGCACGATCACGCACCCCGAATCCACCCCGCCATCCCGGCGGGTGGCGATGCGGTGCGCGGGTTTTGGCGGCCGTTCCACATTGGCCACCTGCCCGCGTTTGCCAT
>JAUXXN010000611.1 GCA_030684755.1 Hydrogenophaga sp. | reverse complement strand
TGCTGGGCGTGGCCTTTTTTGGGGGCTTGTGGTGGACGGTGCGCCGGGGTGCCGCGTCTGCAACACCCGCCCGCTGGTTTGTGGGCAGTTTGGTGGTGCGCAGCGCCGCCGTGCTGGCGGGGTTTTACGCCGTGGGCGCTGGCCAGCCGGTGCGCATGGGGTTGTGCCTGCTGGGCTTTTTGCTGGCGCGGGCCGCCGTGGTGCGCGCTACACGGCCCACCCCCGCTGCGATGGAGCCGCCATGCGCCTAACGCCCGACGATTGGGTTTTTTGGCAATACGGCTTCGTCAAGCTCAACGCCACCATCGTGTTCACCTGGGTGCTGATGGCGGTGCTTGTCATGGGGGCCGCGCTCATCACGCGCCAGCTTGCTACCGGGCATCAACGCTCGCGCTGGCAAAACCTGCTGGAAATCGTGGTCACCGGCATCGTGGCCCAAATTGAAGACGTTGGCTTGAAGCAGCCGCGCCGCTATCTGGCGTTTCTGGGCACGCTGTTTCTGTTTGTGGCCGCTTCGGCGCTGGCCACCGTGGTGCCCGGCTTTGAGCCGCCCACCGCTTCGCTGTCCACCACGGCGGCGCTGGCGCTGTGTGTGTTGGTGGCGGTGCCGTTGTTCGGCATTTCGGGCCAGGGCCTGGTGGTCTACCTGAAATCGTATGTGGAGCCCACGCCGGTGATGCTGCCGTTCAACCTCATCAGCGAGGTCTCGCGCACGCTGGCGCTGGCTGTGCGCCTGTTCGGCAACATGATGAGCGGCGCCATGATCATCGCCATCTTGCTGTCGATCACGCCCTTTGTGTTCCCGGTGGTGATGACGGTGCTGGGCCTGCTCACCGGCATGGTGCAGGCCTACATCTTCACCATTTTGGCGGCGGTGTACATCGCCGCCGCAACCAGCAGCCCGGGCCGCCACAAGCCCAAGCCACCCCCGCTGGTGCCCTGAGCGGTACCGCGTTTTTTGTCCCACCCCACCCCATCAACATCAAGGAACCCCCCATGGACGCTCTCACCTGGATCGCTGTTGCGTCCATCGTCATGGCCGGCCTGACCACCGGTTTCGGCACCATGGGGCCAGCGCTGGCCGAAGGGCGGGCGGTGTCGGTGGCGCTCAGCGCGCTGGCCCAGCAGCCCGACGGCGCAGGCCATGCGCTGTCCGACGTGAAGCTCGAAGCCCCCATCGCCGATGCGCAGAAGTACCTGGCCATCGGCATGAACTACCAGGACCACGCCGACGAGGCGGCGCGCGCGGGCGTGCCCGTGCCCAAGAACCAGCTCTGGTTCAACAAGCAGGTCAGCTGCATCACCGGCCCTTATGCGC
>JAUXXN010000607.1 GCA_030684755.1 Hydrogenophaga sp. | reverse complement strand
GCGCATCGAACGCCACAAACTGCACATTGCCGAACACGGCGAAGACCTGCCCGAGGTGCGCGACTGGCGCTGGCAACCGGGGGCTTGAGGCTGCGCACGGCTGTCCAGGCCCTCGAACTGAGCTGGGATGCCTGCGAATGGGTTACGGCCCACGTATTGACAATAGCTATACACTCACCTACCATTTGTGTAGTCACTGAATACACATGAAAGGTCAACATGCGCGCCGCAGCCATCAATTTGCGTGCCTTGCCGGAACAGCGAGATCTCATTGATCACGCTGCCACCCTGCTGGGCAAGAACCGTTCTGACTTCATGCTGGAAGCCGCTTGTGAGCGTGCGCAATCGGTATTGCTCGACCAAGTGTTTTTTGGACTGAATGCGGAAAAATTTCAGCAGTTCACCGCCCTACTCGATGCACCGCCCAGTGCCAATGCGGGTCTTGAGCGACTGATGGCCGTCAAGGCACCGTGGGGCAGTCATCCCACATGAGCTTGAACCTGTCAGCCCCGCAGCCACTTGCGACGGTGCACTTGTTGGTCGACTTCGAGTGCGGTGAGCCGGCGCTGGACGAGTGGCTGAAACGCCGGGCGTTGAACAACCAGCTGAGCGGGGCCAGCAGAACCTTTGTGGTCGTTGACGATGAACAGCGGGTGCGCGGCTTTTATGCACTGGCCGCTGGAGCGGTCGCCCACACAACAGCAACCAGCTCGGTGCGGCGCAACATGCCTGACCCGATTCCTGTCATGGTGCTGGGCAGGCTGGCGGTGGATCGTCGGGCACAAGGCATCCAACTGGGGGCGGCACTGTTGCAGGATGCGGTCCATCGAGCCATTGCCGTATCGCAAAACACCGGCGTTCGCGCTTTGCTGGTTCATGCGCTGCACGAACAGGCCAAAGCGTTTTATGAGCACTACGGTTTTCAGGAATCGCCAACGCACCCCATGACGTTGATGTTGTGCCTGAACAGCGCCAAAGCTTGATTCGACAGACCGTGCGGCTGAAAAAATCACTCAATAACAATGACTGCACCGCCATGGTCCTGCGCCAACTGGCGCTCCGCTTCGAGGTCATTGAGGCCCTGCTCGCGCAGCAGGGACGCTGGCAAAGACGAAGGGCCGCGAACTGCGGCACTCGTTCTTCGGCTGCACATAGGGCTTGGGAGTGTGGTGGTCGCCCTGACCGTCGAACTGACCCGAGCTGGCCAGATCAAGCCAAGTCTCATAGTGCTCGGCTATGGTTTGGAACAGCAGTGTGCGCTCGGGGTGGCGCGGGTTGTAGAGCTTGGGTTTGGACGGATCTGGCATGAATACTGCACAAATAAACAGTATTCTGCGGCGCTTGTTCGAGCACGAAAAGCACAAAGCCCGAACCGTTGCAAGTTCGGGCTTTGTCAGGACAGCTTGAAGACGGTTGCGCAATTTCCGTGCAGGCGGCACGTCCGTACAACTGCCGTGCGCCACCTCCGCCGCCATGCCGATGCTCTCGCCCAGCGTGGGGTGGGGGTGGATGGTCTTGCCGATGTCCACGGCATCCGCACCCATCTCAATGGCCAGCGCGATTTCGCCGATCATGTCGCCCGCGTGGGTGCCGACCATTCCACCGCCCAAAATCTTGCCGTGGCCGTGGGCTTCGGGGCTGTCGTCAAACAGCAGCTTGGTCACGCCTTCGTCGCGGCCGTTGGCAATAGCGCGGCCTGAGGCCGTCCAGGGGAACAGACCTTTTTTGACCTTGATGCCTTGGGCCTTGGGCCTTGGCTTGGTCTTCGGTCAGGCCAACCCACGCCACTTCAGGGTCGGTGTAGGCCACGCTGGGGATCACGCGAGCGTTGAACGCAGCAGCGGCCAGCTCTTTGTTGCCTTGCAGTTCACCGGCAATCACCTCAGCCGCCACATGCGCCTCGTGCACCGCCTTGTGCGCCAGCATGGGCTGGCCCACGATGCCGCCAATGGCGAAGATGTGGGGCACGCTGGTGCACAGCAAGGCGCGTGCGCCCACCGTTTTGGTTTTGAGCAGATGCAAGTCGAAGCCCTTGGCGTTCATCTTTTGCCAGATTTTGACCAGGTCGCGGTCGGCGCCTTGCATCAGGCCGTCCATCATTTCCACCACGTCCAGGCGTGCGCCCAGCGTGCTGTAAACGGTGCCCATTTCCAGGCCGATGATGCCGCCGCCCAGAATGAGCATGCGCTTGGGCACTTCTTTCAGTTCCAGCGCGCCGGTGCTGTCCACCACGCGTGGGTCGTCGGGCATGAAGGGCAGGCGAACCGCCTGACTGCCTGCGGCGATGATGGCTTCATGTGCGCGGCTTCAAGGAAGAGGGCACCACGACCACGCCGTTCGACATGGTGGTGCTCAACAACCTCGACCGCTACCAGCTGGCGCTCGACGCGGTGCGGCGCATCCCCTATCTAACCGGCGAAGTGGAGCGCGCCACCGCCCGCTACTGGACGCGCATCGAACGCCACAAACTGCACATTGCCGAACACGGCGAAGACCTGCCCGAGGTGCGCGACTGGCGCTGGCAGCCGGGCGCTTGAGGCTATACACGGCGGTAGGGTGCAGGCACGGGCACTTGTGCTGAGCCTATAGCCTTTTCACGCAGGCATGTTGCCCGCACACCCGGTGCGGCATGCCCGCCACACTGGGCCGACATGCCGCCTGGGCTGGGCTGGGCTTACTTGCCGCCGCGTGCCTGAGCCACAGCGCCCTGCACTTCTTTCCACAGTGCTTCGCCCACGTTGGCAGAAATGCTGGCGTTGATGGCACCGAGCTTTTCACGCATGCGGTTGGCCTCGGAAGGCGACAGCTCGTTGATCTGCATGCCCTTGCCTTTGAGGTCGGCCAGTGCCTTGGCACCTTCGGCTCGGGTGTCCTGGCGCTCGAAATCGCGGCTCTTCTTAGCAGCGTCCAGCAACACTTTTTGCTCGTCTTTGCTCAGTCCATCCCAGTATTTCTTGCTCACCAGCACGATCCAGGGGCTGTAGACGTGGTTGGTCACGGTCAGGTACTTTTGCACCTCGTAGAACTTGCTGGACAGGATGGTGTTGAACGGATTCTCCTGGCCGTCCACTGTCTTGGTCTCTAGCGCGGTGAACAGTTCCGAGAACGCCAACGGCACAGCGTTGGCACCCAGCGTCTTGAAGGTGTCGATGAAAACGGTGTTTTGCATCACGCGCAGCTTGATACCCTCCATGTCTTCGAACTTGGTCACAGCGCGCTTGCTGTTGGTGAGGTTGCGAAAGCCGTTCTCCCAGTACACCAGGCCGACCAGACCTTTTTCTTGCAGCTTGTCCATCACCTTCTGGCCCACAGGGCCGTCCAGCACGGCATCGGCTTCTTTGGTGTTGTTGAACAGGAAAGGCGTGTCCCAAATAGCCATTTCTTTGGTGATGCCCACCAGCGTGGCGGTGGAGCCCACCATCATTTCCTGAGCACCACCAATCAGTGCCTGCTGCATCTGCACGTCGGAGCCCAGCGCAGCGGCACCAATAGCACGCACCTTCATCTTGCCGCCCGACGCTTTTTCCACTTCATCGGCAAACACCTTGGCCGCGCGGCCTTGGTTGGACACCTCGTTCAGGCCGTAGCCAAAGCGGATGATACGGTTCTTGATGTCTTGCGCCTGCGCCAGGCCGGCGCCCAGCGTGGCCAATGTGACGGCAGCGGCCACGGCAAGTTGTTTGAGTTTCATGGTTTGTCTCCTGAGGATGAAAGCGGCCGAAACCGCGGGGAACGAAAGGTGCTGTGCGTGAGAACAGCGGCTAGAACATCAATTTCAGCGGCCCCAACACGATGGCTGGGAACACAATGAGCAACACCAGCATCGTGAAATACACCGCCAGGAAGGGCATCACGCCCTTGATGACGGGTTCCATGCGCAGGCCACCCACACCGGCTACCACGTTGAGCACCGTGCCCACCGGCGGGGAGAGCAGGCCTAGGCAACCCACGAAGAGGAAGACAAAGCCGAAATACACCGGATCAATACCGGCCTTGGCGGCCAGCGGCGCCAGCACCGGCGCCAGGATCTGGATGGTGGGCGTGAGGTCCATCACCATGCCCACGGCCAGCAGGAACAGGCAAACCACGGCCATGAACAGCATGGGGTTTTGAAGCAGTGGCCCCATGTGCTCGGCGAGCTGACTGGGCAGATCGGCCAGGGTGATCATGTAAGAGGCGGCCGTGGCCGCGCCGCAGAGGAACATCACCACACCAGTCGTTCGCGATGCGTCCACCAGCACGCGGTACAGGCGCTGCAGGTTGAGCTCGCGGTATATGAGTGTGGCCACCAGCAAGGCGTACATGGCAGCCACCACGGCCGCTTCGGTGGGTGTGAAGAAGCCAAAGCGCATGCCGCCGATGATGATCACGGGCATCATCAGCGCCCAGCCGCTGCTGGCCAGCACGCTGCGGCGCTCGGCCCAGCTGCTCTTTTCTGCCACGGGCAACTGCTTGTTGCGGGCAATGCCACGCCAGACGAACACCAGGGCCACGGCCATCATGATGCCGGGCACAATGCCCGCCATGAACAACTTGCTGATGGACGTGTTGGTCGTCACACCGTAAATCACCATCGGCATAGACGGTGGCACGATGGGCGCGATGATGCCGCCCGAGGCGATCAGGCCGACGCTCGAGCCGTCGGGGTAGTTCTGCTTGCGCATCATGGGCAGCAGCAGCGTGGCCAGCGCAGCGGTGTCGGCAATGGCCGATCCGCTCATAGACGCGAGCATGAGCGCCGCTGCAATGGCCACGTAGCCCAGGCCGCCCTGGATGTGCCCCACCATCGAGCGCGCCAGATCGATGATGCGGCGGCTCAGGCCACCGGCGTTCATGAGTTCACCGGCCAGAATAAAGAAGGGCACGGCCAGCAGCGGGAAGCTGTCAAACCCAGCCTGCACGTTTTGCGCCAGCAACTGCGCGTCAAAAAAGTCCAGGTGCACCATCAGCGCCAGCGCGGTCAACATGAGCGCGAACGCGATCGGCACGCCCACCGTCATGGCCGCAAAGAGCACCAGCAGGAAGATGGCGATGGTCATGCCCGCGCCCCTTCGTCGGTGGGTTGCGCATCTGGCGGCGTGTTGCCGCGCAGCTCGTTCCAGCTCTGCAGCAACAGCAACACGGCCATGCAGACACCCATGATCAGCGTACCCCCCGCCGTCACGGCCAGCGGGTAACCCATCACCGGGCTGCGGCTGTCCATGCCCACCAGCACCTGAGCCCAGGAACCTGTGATGAGGTAATACAAAGCCAGGGCAATGAGTCCGCGCGAGAGCCAGCGCAGCACGGTGGCCTTGGCACCACGCAGGCGGGCAGTGACCAAATCAAAGCCCAGGTGCTTGCCCTCGCCAAACGCCAGCGTGGCCGACAGACACACCAGCCACACGAACAGCAGGCGAGAGAGCTCTTCAGACACCACCCAGCCGGTGCCCCAGAAGTAGCGCAACAACACGTTGCCAAACACCGCCACCACCATGCCGGTGAGGCACAGCGCCATGAGGCCTTCGACCACATTTTTGAGAAATTTGCCCAGTTCCATGGCTCATACCTCCAGTGGGTTGGCGGCAACCGCCTTGTGCGCCCAGGCCACCACCTCGGGCAGCAACACATCCAGCGGGCGACTGGCGTCAAGCCGCAGCACCCCCGGTTCTTGACTCGGATCTTCCAGCGTGGCGAATTGGCTGGCCACCAGACTCACCGGAAACAGGTGCTCGGCCCGCGCCGCTACGCGCTCCCGGGCTTGCTCAGGTGTGAGATCCAGAAACACAAAGCGCAGGCCTGGCACGGCTTCGCGCAATTGGTTGCGGTAGCGCTGTCTTAGCGCCGAACACGTCAGCACCACACCGCCGGGGTGTTGTTGCAACTGTTGCGCCAACAGGTCAAGCCAGGCCTCGCGGTCGGCGTCGTCCAGCGGGGTGCCGCTGCGCATCTTGTTGATATTGATGGGCGAATGGAAGTCATCACCCTCCAGCAAGGGAATACCCAAGGCTTCAGCGCAGCGCTGACCCAGACTGGATTTGCCGCAACCGGCCACGCCCATGACCACCAACGATGGCCGTTGAAGAAAGGTTTTTGACATTGAATGCATTTGGATAGCGCTGTCCCAATCGAGCCAAAAAAATCAGGCTTACGTGCGGTTTTCATTTCAAAAACTGCATTTGCCTGTAACTTTTGTCGGCGGTTGCACACCGACTTGGATAGCGCTATCCTATGGTCAAAACCTTTCCGCAATAATCAGGGATAACCCTTGAATCCATCCGATCGCAAGCGCCGCCCCAGTGGCCGCACCACCCTCAGCGACGTGGCCCGCGCCGCTGAGGTGAGTCCCATCACCGCATCGCGCGCGCTGCGCGGGGAGCGCAGCGTGGCACCCGAGCTGGTGGAGCGCGTGAAGCAAGCCGCAGAACAGCTGGGCTATGTGCCCGACCCTGCGGCACGCGCGCTGGCATCGCAGCGCAGCAACCAAGTGCCCGTGCTGGTGCCCCTGCTGTCCAACGCCTTGTTTGTGGATGTGCTGGAAGCCGTGCACCGCACCCTGCTGCCGCAGGGTTTCCAAGCGCTGATCGGCGTGACGCACTACAGCCCCGAGCAAGAAGAACAGCTGCTGCGCTCTTACTTGGCACACCGCCCGGCTGGCCTGCTGCTGACCGGCTTTGACCGCACCGAGGCGGCGCGCCAGCTGATTGTGGGCAGCGGGGTGCCGTGCGTGCACCTGATGGAACTCACCCGCGCCAGCGGCGTGTATTGCGTGGGCTTTTCGCAGGTGGACGCGGGACACGCCATCACCCAGCACCTGGTGCAGCGCGGGCGCCAACGCATCGCATTTGTGGCCGCACAGCTGGACCCACGCACCATGCAGCGCGCCGAAGGCTACCGGCGCTGCCTGCGCGAACAAGGTGTGTACGACGCCCGACTGGAACTGCTGAGCCCACAGCCCTCGTCCATGCGTCTGGGTGGTGAACTGCTGCAAGACCTGCTAAGCACCCGGCCCGACGTGGACGCCGTTTTCTTTTGCAACGACGACCTGGCCCAAGGCGCGCTGCTGGCCGCGCTGCGGCTGGGCATTGATGTGCCCAACCGCTTGGCGGTGGCTGGCTTCAACGACCTGTCGGGCAGCGACCAAATGGTGCCACCGCTCACCACGGTACGCACCCCACGCGGCACCATTGGCGAAGCCAGCGCTCACATGCTGCTGGGCCTGATACGGGGGAAAGTACCGCTTCAGCATTCGCTCGACCTGGGGTTTGAGTTGGTGGTGCGCGGCAGCAGTTGATCGCATCGGGAATTCACGGAACGCACCCACCCACCGGATACCACCACTGGTTGGTTGAGTACCGCGCCACCCACCCTGGTGTCTTGGCCCTGCGTGAATCGGCACCGCTGCAAACTTGCTGATTTTTGAAAAATTCCTAATGTCGTTTGAGCACCCAGGCGACCGCAGCCGCGAGGCACAACGCCAGGACAAACGCAACCGCCGGGTTCACCCAACTCAACAACACAGCCAAGGCCAGGCAGAAGGTGCAAAAGCCGTTGAGTCCACGGGCAAATCCCTTGAGCAATTTGGCGGTTGCGACATGGCCATACCTAGGCAGCGTGAAACACGGTAGGACGGCCCCCGCGATGGGAATGGCCAGCAGCAGCCCACTGACAAAAGGAGGAAAGTGATCCGCCCCCGCAATGATGGCGCCGGCCATGGCGACAGCGGCCCCCATTCGCCAGAACACCTCGCTGGCGGGAATTTGAACTGCAACGGGTAGGCTGGGGTCCGATGAGAGGGCGCCTTGTGTGCCTGAAGTGCCATGTTCACGGGGCATGAACCACTGTGACAGGCTGGGTGCCACCACGGCAAGCGCTGCAGCCCATCCTTGCGGCAACGCCAGCCAGGTAAGCGCCGCTGCGGCGACCAAGAACACGGCTGTGGCCAGCAACAAACAAACCGGCCAAGTGAAACGACGCGCTGCATGACTGAAGGCCAGCGCATGCAACAACGTGGCGGGAAAACACGTGATCGTGGCCCAGGTCACGCTCTGCGTCACCGTCGGCCCATGGTCCATTAAAACCAAGCCGAGGATGGGCCCAATGATCATGGGCATGCCTGTGACCACACCGGCCAGTCCGTGCCCACCACGGCGTGCAGCCAAAGACGAGAGGTAGACCGTGCAAGCGATCAGCAGCAGTTTGAGTGGGAACATTCCAGTGATCACCTCGCCTCAGGCCTTTGCTGCAATGCTTAGCATCAACAGCTGGGCATCTTCCCCAAAGGCCGATTGCAGCGGATACGGTCGGTTGTGGTCCTTGTCTTTGATGCAATTTGCTATACGGCCAACCGCGTTCACAGGCCGTAGCCCCCACCGCCTGGGGTTTCGATCACGAACACATCCCCGGGCCCCATCTCGGTGGATCCGATGTGGCCCAGCAACTCCACATCACCATGGGCGCGCACGACCTTGTTCACACCTGGTTGACCTGGCGAGCCACCGGCTGCACCAAATGCGCCGCTGTTGCGGCCATTGGACAGGATCGACGCCGTCATCTTTTCCAGGAATCGAACCCGGCGGATGCCGCCGTTGCCGCCGGTGAACTTGCCCTTGCCGCCAGAGTTGGGGCGAATTTCGTAGCTGTCGAGCTGAACCGGGAAACGGAACTCAAGCACCTCCGGGTCTGTCAGCCGCGAGTTGGTCATGTGGGTTTGCACCACACTCGTGCCATTGAAACCATCACCGGCACCAGACCCACCCGAGATGGTTTCGTAGTACTGGTACTTGTCATTGCCGAAGGTGAAGTTGTTCATCGTGCACTGGCCTGCGGCCATGGTGCCCAAGGCACCGTACAGCGCGTTGGTGATGCAGGTCGAGGTTTCCACGTTGCCCGCCACCACAGAAGCGGGTGGCAAGGGGTTGAGCATGGAGCCTTCGGGCACGATCACGTCCAGCGGCTTCAGGCAACCCGCATTCAAAGGAATCTCATCGCCCACCAAAGTGCGGAACACATACAGCACGGCGGCCATGCACACGGCTTTGGGCGCGTTGAAGTTGTTGGTCAACTGCGGCGACGTGCCGGTGAAGTCGATCTTTGCGCTTCGTTCTGTGGTGTTGACCTTGATGGCCACACTGATTTGCGCACCGTTGTCCAGCGGCAAGGTGAAGTGACCGTCCTTCAGTTTGGTGATCACGCGGCGCACCGACTCTTCTGCGTTGTCTTGCACATGGCCCATATAGGCCTGCACCACCGAAAGCCCAAACTGCGCCACCATTTTGCGCAGCTCTTGCACGCCCTTTTCATTGGCCGCAATTTGCGCCCGCATGTCGGCGATGTTTTGCTGTGGGTTGCGTGATGGGTATTGGCCGCTGGACAGCAAAGCCACCATCTCCGCTTCCAACAAACGGCCTTGGTCCACCAGTTTGACGTTGTTGATCTGCACGCCCTCCTCCTCAATGCGGGTGGAGAACGGTGGCATGGAGCCTGGTGTGGTGCCGCCAATGTCCGCATGGTGGCCGCGGGAGCCCACATAGAAGAGGATGTTTTTGTTGGCGTCGTCGAACACCGGCGTTACCACGGTCACGTCGGGCAGGTGGGTGCCGCCGTGGTAGGGGTCGTTCAGCGCAAACACATCGCCCGGCTTCATCTGGCCCGCGTTGCCTTCCATCACGGTTTTGATGGATTCGCTCATCGAGCCCAAATGCACCGGCATGTGCGGGGCATTGGCAATCAGGTTGCCCTGGGCATCAAAGAGTGCGCAGGAGAAGTCCAGGCGCTCTTTGATGTTCACCGAGTACGCGGTGTTCTGCAATTGCAGGCCCATCTGTTCGGCAATGTTCATAAAGAGGTTGTTGAACACCTCCAGCATCACGGGGTCCACCGACGTACCAATGGCTTTGCGGGCTTCACGCGCCTTCACGCGCACCAGCACCAGATGGTCCAGATCGGTCACCACTGCTTGCCAGCCCGGCTCCACCACGGTGGTGGCGTTTTTCTCGGAGATGATGGCTGGGCCGGCAATGACGTGGCCGGGTTGGGTTTGGTCGCGCACCACCAGGTTGGCGTCGTGCCACTTTCCGCCACTGAACATTTTCACCACGGAAGCCACGGGGGCCGGTGCTTCTGCCACCACGGTGTGGCGAGGTTCGGTCGGTGCATCACCCGCGCCCACAGCTTCGACCGAGACGGCTTCCACCACCAACTCCCTGTCCATCAAGAAGGCAAACCGCTGGCGGTAGGCTGCTTCGAAAGCCTCTTGGATCTCCTTGAGGCTGCCCGCAGCCACCACCAGCGCAGAGTCGGTGCCCTTGTAGCGCACATGCACGCGGCGGTGTATTTGGACTTCGCCACCGGTCACGCCCTGGCGGCGCAACTCACCCTCCGCGTCGTCAGCCAGGGCATTGAGTTTTTGGGCCACAGCATCCAGTGAAGACGCCAGGTCTTGCTCAATGGCTGCTTCGCGAATCACGTTCTGGTCAGCCAGGCCCATGCCGTAGGCCGACAGCACGCCGCCCAGCGGGTGCGCAAACACCTTGCTCATGCCCAAAGCATCGGCCACCAGGCAGGCGTGCTGTCCCCCAGCCCCGCCGAAACATTGCAAGGTGTAGCGAGTCACGTCGTAACCACGAGCCACCGAGATTTTCTTGATGGCATTGGCCATGGCACCCACGGCAATCTCGATGAAACCTTCAGCAACCTCCTCAGGACTGCGCTTCATGCCGGTGGAGCGCTCAATGTCCACAGACATGTCCACGAAGCGCTGGACCACCACATCGCGGTCGAGCGACTCGTTGGCGTTGGGGCCAAACACCTTGGGGAAGTGAGCCGGTTGAATCTTGCCGAGCATCACGTTCGCATCGGTCACAGCCAAGGGGCCGCCACGGCGGTAGGAGGCCGGGCCTGGGTTGGCACCGGCGCTTTCCGGGCCGGCACGAAAACGAGCGCCGTCGAAGGTCAGCACAGAACCGCCGCCTGCGGCCACGGTGTGAATGCTCATCATCGGAGCACGCATGCGCACACCCGCCACCTGGGTTTCAAACGCACGCTCGAACTCGCCGGCGTAATGCGACACGTCGGTAGAGGTGCCGCCCATGTCGAAGCCAATCACGCGGTCAAAGTCGGCCAACTGCGCCGTGCGCACCATGCCGACAATGCCGCCCGCAGGGCCCGAGAGAATGGCGTCTTTGCCCTGGAAAGCGTGCGCGTCGGTCAAACCGCCTGAGGACTGCATGAAGAAGAGTTTCACGCCGGGCATGTCGCTGGCCACTTGTTCAACGTAGCGGCGAAGAATGGGTGACAAATAGGCATCCACCACGGTGGTGTCACCGCGCGACACCAGCTTCATCAGGGGGCTGACCTGGTGCGACACACTGATTTGCGGGAAACCCACTTCGCGTGCAATGCGCGCCGCCGCTATTTCATGGGCGGTGTAGCGGTAGCCGTGCATGAACACGATGGCCACGCTGCGCAGGCCATCGTCAAAGGCGGCTTGTAGTTCTTCACGCAAGTGCAATTCAACCAAAGGTTGCACCACATCACCATTGGCGGCCACACGCTCTTGGGCTTCGATCACATGTGCATACAGCAGCTCCGGCAAGACGATGTTGGTGTCGAAGAGACGCGGACGATCTTGGTAGGCGATGCGCAAAGCATCACGGAAACCGCGTGTGGTGACGAGTAAAGTGGGCTCGCCTTTGCGTTCCAACAACGCGTTGGTGGCCACCGTGGTGCCCATCTTCACGCACTCAACCAGTTGGGGCGTGATGGGCTCGCCATTTTGAAGCCCCAGCAAGTAGCGAATACCCGCCACTGCCGCGTCTCGGTATTGCTCGGGGTTTTCCGACAGCAGCTTGTGCGTGACAAGTGTGCCGTCTGGTTTTTTGCCAACCAAGTCGGTGAAGGTGCCGCCACGGTCAATCCAGAATTGCCACAGTGTTGATGTTTTTTGGTTCATGTTCATTCCCAAGAGAATTGATTCAAGGAATACGCAGCAGACAAAGCGTTGCTGCGTTTTTGGTCATTGATTGGTGTAATAAGGAATAAAAATGTCGTTGGCTTCGTTGCCCACTTCACGCACCCATTCCAAGGAAAAACGTTCGCCCATTCGTTTGATGTCAGCCAGCAGCTCGGGGGACACGCGCTCAACCTTCATCCCCTTTCTGCGTAACTCTTCAACCGATTCGACGGCAGCTTTTTCACTGGCCGCCCAGCCCCGGGTTTCCGCCGTTGCAGCGCTCGCCAACACGGTCTTTTTTTGATCGGGCGACAATGCGTCAAACGCCTTGGCGTTGGCACAGGTGATGTTCTTCGGGAACCAGGCGTTGATCTCGTAGTAATTTTTAACGTGGTCCCACACTTGGTTCTCAACCCCCGTCACGGCGGAAGTGATCATGCAATCGATCTTGCCGTCTGCCAGCGCCTGACCCACTTGCGCCATGGGTACATCCAACGGTGTGGCACCCAGCATTTGGGCAATGCGCTGCGTCGTGTTGTTGAAGGTGCGCATCTTGGTGCCCTTCAAGTCGGCAGCACGGGTGATAGGGACTTTCGTGTACAAGCCCTGCGGCGGCCAAGGCACCGCGAGCAAGGGTTTAAGTCCTATAGAGGCAAATTTTTTCTCAATCAACGGACGCTGGTGTTTCCACAAACGTTTGGCATCCCCGTACGAACGCACGATGAAAGGCACTGAATCGGCCCCAGCTACAGGCATTTCTTTGACCAAACTGGTCATGATGGTTTCGCCCATCTCGGCCTTGCCATCGCGCACTGCACCGGCAATGTCGGGCAACTTAAAAAGGCTGTTGTTGGCCGCCACGTCCACTTTCAATCCTGCTGCTGTCAGATCATTTGCGAAGGCTGCGAGGTTCTGTCCGTGGAACGACTCAGCGCTATAACCCGTCACCAGCGTCCACCCTGCGCTCACTTGAGCTTGTACGAAAAGTGGGCTGCTTGAAGCACCCAAACCAGCCAACAAGGCGAGAAAATCTCTGCGATCTGTCATGGCGCACTCCAAAGCAATTTCGTTTAAGGGAAAGGGAAGTAGCGAAAATCACCACCTCCACAGGACGTCAGCAAATGGGGGTCAGCCCATCATTTGTGGTCCAATCAGGACGATTTGCGGGAACCAATAAATCATCAGCACCGCAAACGTCAGTAGCAAGAAAAATGGCAACGCGGTTTTGGCCAAGTAGGGTAATTCGCGTTTTGTCAAGCCTTGCAGCACGAATAGGTTAAAGCCCACAGGCGGCGTTATTTGAGCCATCTCTACCACCAACACCACAAAAATACCAAACCAAATCAAATCGAACTGCGCGGCTTGCACCGTGGGCAGCAACACGGCCATGGTCAACACCACCATGGAAATGCCATCTAAGAAGCAACCCAAAATGATGAAAAACACCATGAGCATCACGATCAACATGAAGGGCGATAGGTTCAGGCTGCCAATGAATTGCGCCACTTCACGGGGCAAGCCAATAAAACC
>JAUXXN010000599.1 GCA_030684755.1 Hydrogenophaga sp. | reverse complement strand
CAGCTGCTGGCCAAGACCATCAACCAGGTGCTGCAGACGCCCGGGCGCCACTTGCAAAGCGTGGCGCAGGCGAGTTTTGACGCCTGGGTGAAGTACTACCGCATCAACGAAAACACGCCCAACGCCACGGTGAGCTACTACACCAAAGGCTCGCTGGTGGCCCTGTGCCTGGACCTCACCCTGCGCACCGAAGGCCACACCACGCTGGACGCGGTGATGCGCGAACTCTGGCAGCGCTGCAAGGGCGGCCCCATGCGCGAAGCCGACCTGCTGCGCGCCCTGAAGAAGCTGGGCAAACGCCCGTTTGACGCCGAACTGGCCGCCTGGGTGCACAGCACCGACGACCTGCCCATCCACGACCTGCTGCAAAACCAGGGCGCCAAGCTGCACCACGACAAAGCGCCGCTGGCCCAGCAACTGGGCTTGCGCGTGAGCGAGTCGGGCGGCCTCACACTCAAAACTGTACTGCGCGGCGGTGCCGCCGAGGCTGCGGGTCTGGCGGCAGGCGACGAATGGCTGGGGGTGGAACTGCCCGCAGCCCAACACGGTGCATCCGCTGAGGCCTGGCGCATCCACAAACTCGACGAATTGCTGATGCTGCGCGGGCAACGCACGCAGTTGGTGGCCCTGGTGTCGCGCGACAAGCGCCTGCTGCGCTGCACGCTGGACTGGCCCACCGAAAGCCAGACCGTGCGCTTGACCGTGGCTGATGCCCCACGGCTGGGCGCCTGGCTGTCACCCCCCGCGCACGATTGACCTGAGCGCCAGGCTTTCAGCGCGGGCGCAAATCCACCACCCGCTTGGCCTTGCCCTGGCTGCGCTCCACGCCGCCCTCGGGTTTCAGGGTCACGGCCACGCTGCTGCCCACAAACACCTTCACCTCGTGTTGCAGCATCTTGGCAGCCGCCCGCGCTTCAATGCTCTCGGGCGACAAGCCGGGCCGTGTTTCCACCACCACCGTGAGGTTGTCCATGGGGCCTTCGCGGCTCAGCACGCACTGGTAGTGCGCGCTCAACTCGGGGCGCTTCAAAATGAGTTCTTCGATCTGTGTCGGGAACACGTTGACACCGCGCACGATCATCATGTCGTCGCTGCGGCCAGTGATCTTTTCCATGCGGCGCATGGTGCGCGCCGTACCCGGCAACAGGCGGGTCAGGTCTCGCGTGCGGTAGCGGATGATGGGCAACGCCTCTTTGGTGAGGCTGGTGAACACCAGTTCGCCCATTTCGCCGTCGGCCACCGGCTCGCCGGTTTCGGGGTTGATGATCTCGGGGTAAAAGTGGTCTTCCCAGATGGTGGGGCCGTCTTTGGTTTCCACACATTCGCTGGCCACGCCGGGGCCAATCACTTCAGACAAGCCGTAAATATCCACGGCGTAGATGCCCATGCGCTGCTCAATGGCCACGCGCATGTCGTTGGTCCAGGGCTCGGCGCCAAAAATGCCGATGCGCAGGCTGCTCTCGCGCGGGTCCAGGCCCAGCCGCTCAAATTCGTCTGCAATGGCCAGCATGTAGCTCGGCGTCACCATGATGATGCTGGGCTTGAAATCTTGCATCAGCTGCACCTGGCGCTCTGTTTGGCCACCGCCAAACGGCACCACGGTGAGGCCCAGTTTTTCAGCACCGTAGTGCGCGCCCAGGCCGCCGGTGAACAGGCCGTAGCCGTAGCTCACATGCACCATGTCGCCAGGCTTGGCGCCGCCCGCTCGGATGGAGCGCGCAACCACGGTGGCCCAGGTGTCGATGTCTTTGAGCGTGTAGCCCACCACGGTGGGCTTGCCGGTGGTGCCGCTGCTGGCATGGATGCGGGCGCACTGTTCACGCGGCACGGCAAACATGCCAAACGGGTAGCTGTCGCGCAGGTCGTGCTTGGTGGTGAACGGAAATTTGCCCAAATCGGCCAGGCTGCGGCAGTCATCCGGGTGTACGCCAGCCGCATCGAACTTGGCGCGGTACACCGGCGAGTTTTTGTAGGCATGGCGCAACGTGGCTTGCAACCGCTTGAGCTGCAGGCCGCGCAACTCGTCGATGCTGGCTTTTTCGATGGGTTCAAGTGGCAAGTGGCTCATGCAGGCACCTCTTCAGGAAAAATTTGACCGGGGATCACCGCGCTTTTGCCCCGGAACATCGCGATCACTTCGCCCTTCTGGTTGCTGACCTTCATGTCGTAAATGCCATGGCGGCCCTGCAAGACTTGCTCTATGCCCTCGCAAGTCAGCACGTCACCGTCCTGCCCGGGTTTCAAAAACTCGATGCTGCAGCCCGCAGCCACCGCATTCTTGTTGTAGCTGTTGCAGGCGTAGGCAAAGGTGGTGTCGGCCAGGGTGAAGATGAAACCGCCGTGACAAATTTTGTGGCCATTCAGGTGCAATGGCTTCACCGCCATGCGCAACACGGCACGCCCCGGGGCCACGCTCACAATTTCAATGCCCATGGTTTCACGGGCCGCCACATCGGCGGCAAACATGGCTTCGCCCACCTTCAGCGCGCGTTCTTCTGGACTCATCATTCCCCCTTGAATTGCGCCGGGCGCTTCTGGCGAAACGCCATCACGCCTTCGATGTAGTCGTGTGTGCGGCCCAAGGCCGACTGGGTGTCGCGCTCCACGTCCAGTTGCTCGGTCAGCGTGCGGGTGCTCGCGTCGCGCAGCAAAGCGCGCGTGGCCACCAACGCCTGTGTGGGCATGGTGGCCAGTTTCTCGGCCATGGCCAAGGCAGCCGCCAGCGGGTCGTCTTGCACGTCCCAAATCAGGCCCCACTCTTTGGCCTGGGCGGCGGGCAGCTTGTCGCCCGTCATGGCCAACGCCATGGCACGGGCCAGGCCCAAGCGCTCCACCAAAAACCAGCTGCCGCCAGCGTCGGGAATGAGGCCAATTTTGCTGAACGCCTGGATGAAACTGGCGCCTGGCGCGGCAATGGCGATGTCACATGTCATGGCCAGCGAGGCACCGGCACCAGCGGCCACGCCGTTGACAGCCGCCACCACGGGCATGCGCAGCGACTGGATGCGCCGTGCGGTGGGGTTGAAGGCTTGGTCGATCACCGGGCCGGGGTCGGCCCGTTGCACCAGGTCGGGGCCAGGCTCGAAGTCAAACTCGGCCAGGTCGGCCCCAGCACAAAAGCCGCGACCCGCGCCCGTGAGCACCAGGGCGCGAATGGTTTTGTCGGCCTCGGCGCGGTCCAGCGCGGCCCACAGGTCGCGGTGCATCTGGCGGGTGAAGCTGTTCAGGGCTTCGGGGCGGTTCAAGGTGAGCAGGGCCACGGCCCCGCGCGCTTCGTACAGCACGGTGCTGGCGGCAGGCGTTGAATGCATACGGTGTTGTCTCCTCGGTCCGGTCGTGGCCGGTGCCTGTGGCGTGAACCGGTTTGTGGGGAAAACCGGCAAGATCCCAGCAATTTACCATTAACCAACCGATCGGTCGGTTAATGTTTTCCCTTGGTTTTCCATGAATTTTGACGGCCCATCGCTACCGATATAGTACGCAACAGAACCCGCAACCCACCCAAGGAAACCTCCATGACCGTCCCGACACCCGAACTGATCACCGTACGCACCGAAGGCCGCGTGGGCATCGTCACGCTGAACCGGCCCAAGCAGCTCAACGCGCTCAACGACCAGCTGATGAACGAGCTGGGCGCGGCGCTGAAAGCGTTTGACCTGGACGACAGCATTGGCTGCATGATCGTCACCGGCAGCGAAAAAGCGTTTGCCGCTGGCGCCGACATTGGCGCCATGGCCACCTACACCTTTGCCGATGTGTACAAAAGCGACTACATCACCCGCAATTGGGAATCCATTCGCAGCGTGCGCAAGCCGGTGATCGCGGCCGTGAGCGGCTTTGCCCTGGGCGGTGGATGCGAGCTGGCCATGATGTGCGACTTCATCATCGCCGCCGACAACGCCAAGTTCGGTCAGCCCGAAATCAAGCTGGGCATCATTCCCGGCGCTGGCGGTACGCAACGCCTGCCGCGCGCGGTGGGCAAGTCCAAGGCCATGGACATGGCACTGACCGGCCGCATGATGGACGCCACCGAGGCCGAACGCGCCGGACTGGTGAGCCGCGTGGTGCCGCTGGACAAGCTGATGGACGAAGCCCTGGGCGCTGCGCTCATGATTTGTGAGTTCTCGCTGCCCAGCGTGATGGCGGCCAAAGAATGCGTGAACCGCGCTTTTGAAGGCGGTCTGGCCGACGGCGTGATGTTTGAGCGTCGGCTGTTCCACGGCCTGTTTGCCACCGAAGACCAGAAGGAAGGCATGGACGCTTTTGTGAACAAGCGCAAGCCGGTGTTCAAGCACGCCTAAATCCCTCACCACGACACCGCCCGGCAGCGGTCAGGAATGCCCATTACAGGCAGGCATTCATGGTTGTTTATTTCGACTTGGTGAGGCTTTCGAAGTATGACAACACCGCTGCCAACGCCAGGGTCTTCCGTTCAAACCTGACAGCCACTGCCATACACGCTGATGGACTGGCAGAAATCAGCCATTTCTGGCACAAAACCGGCCTGCCATGGCGTGCCGCCAGCGGTGTCATCGCGCGCAGAGACTTGAATTGATTCAACTTTTCTGAATATGCCCCGGTGGCATGGGTCTTGATGGGTGAAGTGCATACACACGGCACAAGGAACCCACCATGTTCGACCTCCCCGACGCGCTACTGTTGGCGCGCATCCAGTTTGCGTTCACCGTGAGCTTTCACTTCTTGTTT
>JAUXXN010000497.1 GCA_030684755.1 Hydrogenophaga sp. | reverse complement strand
ATCTACGGTTCGCGCGAAGACCATATTGTGCCCATTGGTGGCGCTTACGCCAGCACCCAGGTGTTCCCAGGCAAAAAGCGTTTTGTCATGGGCGCATCGGGCCACATTGCGGGGGTGATCAACCCACCCGCTGCTGGCAAGCGCAGCCACTGGATAGCCCCTGCTGATCAGTTTCCAGCGGACGTGAACGAGTGGATTGACAGCGCCACCGAGCACAAAGGCAGCTGGTGGACCGATTGGGCTGCTTGGCTCAAGCCACAGGCTGGCAAGCAAATTGCTGCACCCAAGACGTATGGCAAAGGCAAACAATACGCCGCTATTGAACCTGCACCTGGTCGCTATGTGAAGGCCAGGGGCTGATACTTTTTGATGGGGGTTAGGGCTACCGTTGTTGCTTGCTTGGGCCTGCAAAACACCCCCTAAATTAACACGTTTATTTACCTGAGGAGACATCAAATGGAAGACATCGTCATCGTTTCAGCCGCTCGCACCGCTGTGGGCAAATTTGGCGGTTCGCTCGCCAAGGTGCCCGCCACCGAGCTGGGCTCCATCGTCATCAAAGCCTTGCTGCAGCGAAGCGGTTTGCCGGTCGACGCAGTGGGCGAGGTCATCCTGGGTCAGGTGCTGGCTGCTGGCTGCGGTCAAAACCCAGCCCGCCAGGCCATGATGAAGGCTGGACTGGCCAAGGAAACCCCAGCACTCACCATCAACGCGGTTTGCGGCTCCGGTCTGAAGGCTGTGATGCTTGCTGCACAAGCCGTGGCTTGGGGTGACAGCGAAATCGTGATTGCGGGTGGCCAAGAAAACATGAGTGCCAGCCCGCATGTGCTCAATGGCAGTCGTGATGGCCAGCGCATGGGCGACTGGAAAATGATTGACACCATGATCGTGGACGGCTTGTGGGACGTGTACAACCAATACCACATGGGCATTACCGCTGAAAACGTGGCCAAGGCTCACGGTATCACCCGCGAAATGCAAGACGCATTGGCTGCAGGCAGCCAAGCGAAAGCTGCCGCAGCGCAGGCCGCTGGCAAGTTTGTAGACGAAATTGTGGATGTAAGCATTCCCCAGCGCAAGGGCGACCCGGTGGTGTTCAACAGCGACGAGTTCATCAACAAAAAGACCACAGCCGAAGTGTTGGCCGGTTTGCGCCCCGCCTTTGACAAGGCCGGTTCGGTCACCGCCGGCAATGCCTCGGGTATCAACGACGGCGCCGCTGCCGTGATGGTGATGACCGCCAAGAAAGCCGCAGCTTTGGGCTTGACGCCGCTGGCACGTATCGCGTCGTTTGGCACCAGCGGCCTGGACCCCGCCACCATGGGCATGGGTCCGGTGCCTGCCTCGCAAAAGGCGCTGGCCCGTGCGGGTTGGAAAGCGTCTGACGTGGACCTGTTCGAACTCAACGAAGCCTTTGCTGCACAAGCTTGCGCAGTGAACCAGGCGTTGGACATCGACCCCGCCAAGGTGAACGTCAACGGTGGTGCCATCGCCATTGGCCACCCTATCGGCGCGTCCGGCTGCCGCATTCTGGTGACGCTGCTGCACGAAATGCAACGCACCAACGCCAAGAAGGGTCTGGCGGCTTTGTGCATTGGTGGCGGCATGGGTGTGTCGCTGGCGCTTGAGCGCTGAATTTGAATTTCCCCCGCACCGCCTGCAGCGTCGCCCCCACAGGGGGCTGTGCGAGTGGCCCGGCGAAGCCGGTTCCAATACACCCATGGTTAAGCCATCGCTTTACCCCAACAAGTTTTTTTAAGCCATTTCGGCACCATCTAGAGGAGCAAACAACATGAGTCAAAAAGTAGCGTACGTCACGGGCGGCATGGGCGGCATCGGTACTGCCATCTGCCAGCGTCTGCATCAAGAGGGCTTCAAAGTCATCGCCGGTTGCGGCCCCACGCGCGACCACCAGAAGTGGATCGACGAGCAGAAAGCCCTGGGCTTCACCTTCTATGCATCGGTGGGTAACGTGGGTGACTGGGATTCCACCGTGGAAGCCTTCACCAAGACCAAGGCCGAACACGGCACCATCGATATTTTGGTGAACAACGCCGGTATCACCAAGGACCGCATGTTCCTGAAAATGTCACGCGACGACTGGGACGCTGTGATGAACACCAACCTGGACTCCATGTTCAACGTGACCAAGCAGGTCGTGGCCGACATGGTGGAAAAAGGCTGGGGTCGCATCATCAATATTTCGTCGGTGAACGGTGAAAAAGGCCAAGCCGGCCAGACCAACTATTCGGCCGCCAAAGCTGGTATGCACGGTTTCTCGATGGCCCTGGCGCAAGAACTGGCCAACAAAGGCGTGACGGTCAACACCGTGAGCCCAGGCTACATCGGCACCGACATGGTCAACGCCATCCGCCCCGACGTGCTGGAAAAAATTGTGGCCACCGTGCCGGTGAAGCGCCTGGGCAAACCAAGCGAAATCGCCTCCATCATCGCTTGGCTGGCGTCGGACGAAGGTGGCTACGCAACCGGCGCTGACTTCTCGGTCAACGGCGGTCTGCACATGGGGTAATGGCTCCCCACCGCGCCGGGCTTCGCCCGTCACCCCCCAGGGGGCGGCACTGGCAGACCGGCGGAGCCGGATCTGCGGTGCCCTAGGTTTCAGGCACCGCGCGCGCCCACCCCGCTTCGGCGGGGTTTTTTGTTGGTGCTGGGATAATCGCTCGATGTCTTCAAATGTTTCTCCCTGGCGTCTGTCGGTGGCCCCCATGATGGGCTGGACCGATCGCCACTGCCGCTACTTTCACCGTCTGCTCACGCGCCATACCCTGCTCTACACCGAGATGGTGACCACCGGCGCACTGATTCACGGCAACGCAGCCCAACACCTGAATTTCAACGCTGAAGAGCACCCAGTGGCTTTGCAGTTGGGTGGTAGCGACCCGACAGACCTGGCCATCTGCGCCAAACTGGGCCAAGACCGTGGCTACGACGAAATCAACCTGAACTGTGGTTGCCCGAGTGAGCGAGTGTTGCGCGGTGCTTTTGGCGCTTGCCTCATGGGCGAGGCCGCACTGGTGCGCGACGGCGTCAAGGCCATGGTGGACGTGGTGGATATCCCGGTCACGGTCAAGCACCGCATTGGCATCGACAAGGTGGAAAGCTACGACTTTGTGCGCGACTTTGTGGGCACCGTGGCCGAGGGCGGTTGCCAGGTGTTTCTGGTGCACGCACGCAACGCGTGGCTGCAAGGCCTGTCACCCAAAGAAAACCGCGAAATTCCGCCGCTGCGTTACGAACTGGTGTACCAGCTCAAACGCGACTTTCCCCACCTCACGATTGCGGTCAACGGCGGCATCACCACCCACGAGCAAATAGCCCACCATCTGGGCCAGTTGGACGGCGTGATGATCGGGCGCGAGGCGTACCACAACCCTTGGCTCATGGTCGATTGGGACAGCCGTTTTTATGGCGATGACGCGCGACCAACGCCCACCCGCGAAGCGGTGGAGCTGGCGATGGTGGACTACATGGAGCGGGCCGCTCAGGAAGACGGAGCGCCGTGGTATTCCATTGCCAGCCACATGCTCGGTTTGCGCCACAGCTTGCACGGTGCGCGCAAGTGGCGCCAAGTGTGGAGCGACCACCACCTCAAGCCCTTGCCAGCACGTGAGGTGTGGGCCATGGCCCAGGCCCACGTCATGCCCGCTGCTGAAGAACCCCAAATCGAAACTTCAACCTCAATCTCAAGCTTTTGAAAGTCCTCGCCATGAACCGTTTGCTGCTCTGCTCCACCACACTGGCCCTTGGCCTGTTGACCCTACCCGCCGTGGCCCAAAATGCCGTGCTTGACGCCGCCGCCCAAGAAGCGGGCGCGGTGGTCACGAAGTCGGGCCTGGTGTACCGCGCCCTCAAAGAAGGCACTGGCGCATCGCCCAGCGCCGCCGACACCGTGAAGGTTCATTACAAAGGCACGTTTCCAGACGGCAAAGAGTTCGACAGCTCGTATTCGCGCGGCACGCCCATAGAGTTCCCGCTCGGCCGCGTCATTCCGTGTTGGACCGAGGGCGTGCAGCGCATCAAAGTGGGTGGCAAGGCCAAGCTGACCTGCCCGAGCCAAATTGCCTACGGCGAACGCGGCGCGGGCCGAACAATTCCGCCCAACGCCACGCTGGTGTTTGAGGTCGAACTCTTGGGCATCAACGGCAAGTGATGCTGCTCTGCGTCGTTTTTTAAGCGGGGGGAGTTCGCTGCTGCGGGCTTTAGGCGGCCGCCTGGCGCCCACTGCGAAAATGCTCCTGCATGCGCCGCTGCGTCAGGGCAGCGTCGCGCGCCAACAGCGCGATCATAATGGCGCGGTGTTCGGCCAGCGACTCTTTGATGCGGCCACTCTTGAGCAGTGAGTTGTGCCGGTTGAGCTTCATGACCTTGCGCAGGTCGGCCACCATTTGTTCGCGCCAGCGGTTGTTGGCAATTTCCAGCAACCGCATGTGAAAGCGCTCATTGATCGCAAAAAAGCGGTCGCGATCGGCGGTGGCGGCTTCCAGTTCTGCGTGCAGGGCTTGTAGCTCGGCGTGCTCAGCGTCGCTGGCGTGCTGTGCCACCACGGCGGCGGCGTCCGATTCCAGCAGCGCCAACAGGTGGTACACATCGGCCAGGTCTTTGTCAGACACCTCGGTCACATAAGCCCCACGGCGAACCTTCATGGTGACCAGACCCTCTGCGGCCAACACCTTGAGTGCTTCGCGCAGCGGCGTGCGGCTGATGCCATATTCGTCGGCAATTTTCAGCTCGTCGATCCAGCTGCCGGGCTCCAGCTCGCGGCTGAAGATGCGCTGGCGCAGCAATTCAGCAACTTCTTCGTACAGTGCGCGCGGTGCGAGGGACAGGGCAGACATGGGCGGTGTGACAGGGCTTTGTATAAGCCGTGGATTGTAAGTCAGTAAGAATATTTTGCATCAATAATTATGAATGATATAAAATGTTGCACGCTATCACCGTCACTTCTGTACCGACCCGTACCGATCAACCCACAGTCCGCCATGAGCCAGAACAAGCCCGAATTCACCCCCGCCAACCTGGAAGCCTGGACCAAGGCGGCCCAAAAGTCCGCCCCCGGCGGTGATGTCAACGCCCTGAACTGGCTCACGCCCGACGGCATCTCGGTCAAGCCGCTGTACACAGCGCAAGACACGGTCAACCTGCCTTTCACCAACACGCTGCCGGGCTTTGAGCCCTTCATTCGCGGCCCGCAGGCCACCATGTATGCGGTGCGCCCCTGGACGATTCGCCAATACGCCGGTTTCTCCACCGCCGAAGAATCCAACGCTTTCTACCGCAAGGCGCTGGCCGCAGGCGGGCAGGGCGTGTCGGTGGCGTTTGACTTGGCCACCCACCGGGGTTACGACAGCGACCACCCGCGTGTGACCGGCGACGTGGGCAAGGCCGGTGTGGCCATTGATTCGGTGGAAGACATGAAGGTCTTGTTTGACCAAATTCCGCTGGACAAGGTGAGCGTGTCTATGACGATGAACGGCGCCGTGCTGCCGGTGCTGGCCGGTTATGTGGTGGCCGCCGAAGAGCAGGGCGTCAGCCAAGACAAACTGAGCGGAACCATTCAGAACGACATTCTGAAAGAGTTCATGGTGCGCAACACCTACATCTACCCGCCCGAGCCGTCGATGAAAATCATCGGCGACATCATCGAGTACACGGCGCAGCACATGCCCAAGTTCAACTCGATCAGCATCAGCGGCTACCACATGCAAGAAGCCGGTGCCAACCAAGCACTGGAACTCGCCTTCACCCTGGCCGACGGCAAAGAGTATGTGAAAACTGCCATGGCCAAGGGCATGGATGTAGATGGTTTTGCGGGCCGTTTGAGCTTCTTCTGGGCCATTGGCATGAATTTCTATTTGGAAATCGCCAAAATGCGCGCCGCACGGCTCTTGTGGTGCCGCATCATGAAAGGCTTTAACGCCAAAAACCCGAAGAGCTTGATGCTGCGCACCC
Organism: Hydrogenophaga sp.; assembly: GCA_030684755.1. Classification (GTDB taxonomy): domain Bacteria; phylum Pseudomonadota; class Gammaproteobacteria; order Burkholderiales; family Burkholderiaceae_C; genus Hydrogenophaga. Next base: position 377 of record JAUXXN010000497.1, on the reverse strand, counting down.
ACTGTCAAACCTCCGGCTGGTCGCTCACCGAGCAAGACCCGTACAACAACGTGGTGCGCACCACCATCGAAGCCATGGCTGCCGTGTTTGGCGGCACGCAAAGTCTGCACACCAACGCCTTCGATGAAGCCATTGCGCTGCCCACCGATACCAGTTCACGCATTGCCCGCAACACGCAGCTGGTGATCCAGGAAGAAACCCACATCACCAGCGTGGTGGACCCCTGGGCGGGCAGCTACATGATGGAAAGCCTGACGCAAGAAATGGCCGACAAGGCCTGGGCCATCATCGAAGAAGTGGAAGCCATGGGCGGTATGACCAAGGCCGTGGACAGCGGCTGGGCCAAGCTCAAAATTGAAGCCGCTGCGGCTGAAAAA